>JBCCCC010000090.1:0-13400 GCA_039033695.1 Pseudomonadota bacterium
AAACCAAACAGCTCAGATTCCAGCAGATTCTCCGGTATCGCCGCACAATTGATGGCGACGAAGGCCTGGTCTGCACGCGGGCTTAAATCGTGCAACGCATGCGCCAGTAGCTCTTTGCCAGTGCCGCTTTCACCCAACAAGAGGGTCGTCACATCCGTTGGTGCGACCTTCTCGATCATGCGACAGACTTTGAGCATGGCCGGGCTAACTGCGACGATGCCATCCAGCGGCGAGTGCCCACTGGTCTCAAGCAAACGCCGATTGGCACGCTCAAGGCCGGCAAGCTCAAACGCACGCCCGACGATCAGCTGGAGCTCATCGGTATCGGCAGGCTTCTGGTAGAAGTCGTAAGCACCCGAGGCAACCGCGCGCAGCGCATTATCTTTATCGCCATGACCCGTTACGACGATGACCTTGGTGAACGGTGCCAGCTTCAGTGTCTCTTCAACACAGGCCAACCCTTCGCTGACACCCTCCGCATCGGGCGGCAAGCCAAGATCCTGCAGTATCACCGCAGGCTCATGTCGGCGCAGTGCATCGATTGCCTCACTGCGGTTCGTCGCCTGGACAATCTCATAGTCATCGAAAATCCAGCGCAACTGGCTTTGCAAGCCCGGATCATCCTCGACGATCAATAGTGTTTCTTTATCTGTAGCCATGTATCCGTATAAGCGGCCTAGTGCCGTGGCTGAAGGAATACGCAGCGAAAATGCCGCTTTGATTGGAACAAGAAGTGTGCCATGACCAAGCGGTTTTGGTTAGTGCCAACATCACGTTTACCTTTGCGAAGCAACGTACCGAACCAATAATCGAGTAAACTTGCTAATACGAATGAGAATCGTTATCATTTATATTCGCTGTTGTATGAGAAACCATAATGATTGCACGCACCTTAGCCGTCTGCGCCGTGGCGCTGGTCTCAGAAGCCTGTCTCGCAGACTGTACTGTCAATATCCAAGTGGGCGATTCATTGTCATTCGATACCACTGAAATTCAGATTCCGACAACCTGCGATACCGTAACCGTCAACCTAGCACATACGGGTTCGCTGCCAGTACAGGCGATGGGCCACAATTGGGTACTCGCAACAGACGAAAACTGGCAGGCCGTTGCAGCCGCAGGCGCAGCCGCAGGATTTGAAGGTCAGTTCGTGCCACAGGATGACGATCGCGTTATTGCAGCTACTAAGCTTGTTGGCGGCGGCGAGTCTGACAGCATAACCTTCTCAACCAGCGACCTTGACACTGACGCAAGCTATACCTTCTTTTGCTCGTTCCCTGGCCACTGGTCCGTGATGATGGGCAGTCTCGAATTTATCTGAACGTTCGTGCTGGGCAACCGCAAGCCGCTGAGTCGTGCGTTCTAAACTCGCTACGTTTGCGCTGACAATTTCGGCACTGTGGGCTGCAGCAGCCACACTTGCTACGAGCACCCGCATTGACGACCCAACAGCTGTCTTCTTGCAGCCTGGTGGCCAGTGGCTAACCTTTAGTCCCCGTGAAAAAGAAACGGGCCCGCTCGTTAATCCTCATGCGAATTATTCGGGCGATCTGAACGATGCTGTGCAACTCTTCTACCGAGATTGGACGCGAGCATATGACTCGAATGGTCCAAAGGCGGGGCCGGATTTTGATGCTGCCAGTTGCGGCGCATGCCATATTGAAACAGTATCAATACGCAGCGGCGCGCCACCACCACGGATTGCCCGCCCAGCCGTAGAAACAGATAGACGATTGTACGGTAATCAATTGACGACTCGGTTTCTGGGACGACAAAGACCTGAAGCGCGCATTTCGGTTGAGACCGCGCTTAGCTTATTTACCTATGCCGATGGCACTGTCCGCCAATTACGCCGACCTGTGGCTTACGCGCAGACACGCAACGGCGAGGAGATTCCGGTTGGGCTGCGTATTGCACCGTTGCTTTTTGGCTGGGGTCTACTCGATGCTGTTGACCATGAGATGCTGAAGCACTTTCATGACCCGGACGATAAAAACCGGGACGGTATATCAGGACGCCTTAGAAATCGTGATCAAGGTGCCGGTGGTGTGGCGCCGGCTTTGGGATGGAAAGCAAGCCATGAAGACCTAGATGAGCAAATTGCGTCGGCACTAAGTAATGACATCGGCGTGAATCATACGCCCGACGCTATTGAGGTGACTGATGCTGAGTTGCAAGCGATCGGCAATTTCGTACGAAGCCTGGGCGTACCAAACAGGAGGTCCGGCGCCACCGATCGTGGCAGGGACCTCTTTGGGCTCACGGGTTGTACAAGCTGCCACATTACTGCACTCCTGACCCGTCAAGACATGCCTATCGAGTATTCCGATCAATTGATATGGCCTTACTCAGATTTCATGCTTCACGACATGGGGCCCGGACTTGCTGACCCAGGCGACGCAGAGGATGCATCAGAGTGGCGGACGGCGCCGCTTTGGGGCATCGGCTATGCAGAGGCCTTTCTGCCCGAGAGAGGCTTCCTGCATGATGGTCGCGCGGCGAACATTGAAGAAGCAATCTTATGGCATGGAGGAGAGGCAGAAACGTCCGTTCGTGCATTCTCGCAACTGTCTGCGAGCGATCGCGCATTGCTACTTAGTTATGTGCGCGCGCTCTGACATGTTCGTGCGCGAATCTCGGTTGACTGGGACTCGCTCCACAGCTGAACGTCAGTGAGCAGCAATGACGCACCCGGAGGCGCAACACATGCAGACCATGGGGTGCTGCCTGTATGCGCTAGCGGTGGCCTGCCAAACCGGCCGGCGTGGCGGGACTATGGAATTGTTTCCATTACGGATTCGAAAGTCTCCAACTCGGGATGTGCGAGGTAGGTGCCGGAGGGCGCACTTCGCTGTTTATGCGCCGCACGGAAAGACTCAGACTCAGTCCATGCTTGGAATTTCTGCCGCGACTCCCAAACCGAGTGAGATACATAAAGTGTGTATTCGTTTGTGGTCGGGCCTTTTAGCAAATTGAAGTTCTTAAAACCCGGCACCGAGTGCAAGTAGGAGTCGCGCTCCCTCCAAACGGCCTCAAAACCGCCCTCTTTACCGAGGGCAATATGAAAACGGTTCATTGCGATGAACATAAGTCTTTTCTCCTGTAGATTTGCTCAAGTATGCACAAGAAGTCGCTCAAGCGTAGGGTGCCATTCCGTCTTAATCGGCGTTTGATAGACAGCACTAAGTCGCTGGTCTGTTAGCACTTCTCGTGGCGCGCCGACCGCAATGAGCTGCCCGTGGTTTAGTAAGACACTTCGATCGCAGAACCTTGCTGCTTGTTCCAAATCATGCATGACGATGCAAACCCCGACGCCGAGTCTGGCGACAACGCGCAGCCGCCTGAGCACGGAGAGCTCATGCCCAATATCTAAGCTCGCAGTGGGCTCGTCCAACAACCAGTAGCCGCCGACACCTCGGCTAACGATACCGTCAATCTGAAGGCAGGATCGTGCAAACTGGACACGCTGGCGCTCGCCGCCCGACAGTTCATTGAATCGACGGCCCAGCAGATCGGCAATACCGCTATCCTGTGCAACACGCTCCACCCTGTCATTGGTTAATGGCTGGCGGGTACGGAAGGGTTCCCAGCCCATCGACACGATCTCATGGACAAAATAGGTAAAGACCATATCGATATGCTGCCCCATCACGGCACGACGCCGCGCCTGTGAAGCCAACGACACGTCATGCAGTGCCAGGCCGTCAATGCTGACGCGGCCTGTTTCCGGTAACAACGCCCCTGCCAAGACATTCAACAGTGTTGACTTGCCAGCACCATTGGGGCCAACGATTCCGATGATCTCGCCTCGTTGAAGAGACAAACTGACGTTATTCAGTGTCTTCCGTTGGCCACGGCGTACTACCGCATTCTCGACGCTAATCATGCGACACGTCTGACTCTCGCGATGAGCCAGAGGAAGAAAGGACCGCCAATTGCGCTAGTCACCAACCCCACAGGCAACTCCGCGGGTACGATGATCGTGCGCGCGAGCAAATCGGCCAGAACGCTCAATGTAGCGCCCAACATGAGTGAAGCCGGCAATACCCATCGGTTACTTGGTCCAATCACTAAGCGAACGATATGCGGAACAATCAGACCAATAAATGCGATGATGCCGGACACAGCAACAGCGCCCCCGACGCCGGCGGCGGCACCGACTATCGTAACGCGTTTCAGTCGATTGACATCTACGGACAGATTACGCGCTTCAGCCTCACCAAGCTGCAATATGTCTAGCGCTCTACCCTGAAACAAGAGCATCACTGATGCAAGAATGATCACCACGGCGGCCGGAAGTACAGTGGCCCATGTCGCCCGACCAAAACTACCCATCATCCAAAACACGAGCGTACGTAGTTGCGTGTCGTCGCTCAGGAACTCGAAAGCACCGATTGCAACAGTCGCGATTGAGTTCAACGCAATGCCAACTAGCAGCATCGTGCTGATCTCGAAGCTACCAAACCACTTTGCAAAAACGAAAAGCAGTGCGGTCACCAATGCCGCGCCTGACACCGCAGCTAGCGGAATCAAATACGGTAGAAGCGAATCGGAGAAAACGCCTGCGCCAAGCACAATCATGCCAATTGCACCCACGGCGGCGCCACCAGAGACACCTATCAACCCCGGATCCGCAAGCGGGTTTCGAAACATGGCCTGTAGCGCACCACCAGCGACTGCCAATGCACCGCCCGCTATAGCTGCAAGCACCACCCGCGGCAGACGAATCTGCTCTAGCACGACACTCTGCATCGGCGTCTTTTCAGCCAAGCCAACGATACCGAGGAATGGCAATGATATTGCGCCAACACAAATGGCTAGCGCAACTGCTGCGAACAGCAACATAGCCAACAAGAAAAGAACCGCTTGCCGGCCACCAGTGCCCGCGCTGTCGATCACGTTTCCAGAGGCCACATACTGCAAGGTGCCTGCACTCAGTTTATGCTCGGTTGATTAGTCGACGTACGAATCGCAGCACTAAGACGAGCCGCGGACTCCAACGTCCTCGGTCCAAAGCCCAGCATCGCCATTCCATCCATTGCATACACCTGCCTTGCTTGCGCTGCTTTCGTCAATCTGAGCGTCGGATGCGCCAATAGGCCATCAATGCCTCCAGCTGCATCAAGTCCACGTTGCGGAATCACCAAGAAATCAGGGTCAGACAACAACATTGACTCGACAGAGATTGGCTTCCACCCAGCCACATTATCCAGCGCGTTCGTCGCCGTCATCAACGCAAGCAAGCCTTCGCCGGAAGTACCTTTGCCGGCCGCAATGATCGTCCCATCGCGAATTCCGAGTAACACCATTCCGCGGGGCTTACGGCCTTTCGATGCATTGCGATTAAGTGATTCAGCAGCCGGCATAAGTGTGTCCGCAATGTACTTCTCCGCCGTTGACTCTCGACCAATAAGCTGCGCCACACAGCGCACTTTGTTGATTACACCGGCCGCATCGTATTGTTCCGCGACTATTGCAACCTCGACACCTGCGGCTTTCAGCTGCGCCAGAACTTCAGGCGGTCCCGTGTCATCTTCTCCAATCACGAGACTGGGTGAGCGCGACAATACGCCCTCCGCTGATAGTGCGCGAACATAACCAATCTGCGGAAGATGAGCCGCGGCCATGGGGTAATTAGACGTACTGTCAACCGCGACCAGCAGCGACTCTGCCCCAAGCTCAAAAACGATCTCGGTAATTGAGCCACCAGCGATAACTAGCCGTTCGACATCCACATTGGATTCCGGACAGTCCACCGCAACTGCCGCGTGCGTGACGAACAGCAGCGAAACAAAGCCAGCAATGATTCGGCGGAACATCCTAGAACACGAACTGGAGGTTGACCGCAGCGTTAAAGCCCGGCTGAGTGAAGCGCGCCGCCGCGTCCTGACCGATACCAGCGGTATCAATCCAGCGAATGTACTCTTTGTCTCCGACGTTGAAAAGACCTGCATTGAGACTCATGCGGTCAGTGATTTTTCCGAACAATAGTAAGTCAACTACGCCATATCCATCAGTCGGCATACGAATCATTGGGTCGACAATGTCGCCGTTGTCTTTGCTTTCAACGAGCGTCAAGACCAGCTCACCACCCCAACGACGGTCGAGCGAGCGATATAGCAAACCAAACACGCCAGACAACGGCTCAACGGTCTCAATAGGGTTTCCCGTGGCCTCGTCCTCGCCGTCGGCATAGGCGATCGCGCTACGCAGCCTGAACTCACCGAGCCGTCGTAAAAGTGGCAAATCAAACTCAGCGGCTAACTCAGCACCCTCAATGGTGACATCCTCGCGATTCACGGATTGAAATGTCAGCAATCCGTCGGCGGGATCAATACCAAAACTGTCAGCGAATGCCGGTGCGATAGCGAACGATTCGATGAAGTCCTCGAAATCCGTTCTAAATACATTGAAACTGACGCTGGAGCGATTCGACTGCCAACGAGCGCCCAACTCGATGCCACGACTACGCTCGGACTCGAGGCCTGGATTCGCTATCGTCTTGTAACCACCGATGAAGTTACTGAAGCCGACATTGACGTCATCGTACGGCGGCGCCCGAAATCCTTCTGCATAAAGACCAAACACGGACCAGTCTTCAGTCAGCTGATAAACTGCACCAAATCGTGCAGTCAGCTCCGAGTCCTCGTAATCCGCTGGCATGGGGGCCCCCGGGTTGCCAGAAAGATAGATAGAATCAGCAGATGCGGCTGCATCAAACCGGTCGTAGCGCACACCGGGAGACAACAATAGCCTGTCTTGCATGAGGCTCACTTCATTCTGGAGGAACAGGGCTGTCTGTTTTACCGTTGTCAACGGGAAATCGCGCGTTGGTAGCGGCAGAAACTCAGGAATTGAGGAGCCGTCCAACGCGAACGTTCCGCCGTTACGAAGTGAGGCGTTTTCGGTTTCGAAATAGTCGATACCGTAAGTGATACGATGGCCACTCGCGCCCCACTGTAGATCTTTGGAGGCTTGCGCAAATACACCATCAATATCCTGCTCGTATATTGAGCGACGCTCGCGAGTTTGGTCAGGCTGTCCCGGTGGCGTCCTAGCTTCCTCTGTCAATTGTGTCGTCTCGGAAGATTGGGTGTAAACGGTCGCTTGTAAGTTATCCGCCAGGGCCGACTCAGTGCTGGCGCTATATGCGAGACTTACACGGCTGCGCTCTCGCTCATCTGTAGCGTCGCGTGAGTTGATCCGCGTACCACGCGTCACAGTGCCATAGTCAGAGAGAACTCGGGTATCAGAATCACTTGTCAATAGATCGACATTCAGCGAAAGGTAATGCTGATCGAAAACCTGCCATTCCAGCTTTCCAAGAATGCTAGTCGAAGACAGATCCTGCTCATCCGGTTGCTCTCGTGCTGGACCAAAACCGCCCAAGCTGCCAACATTATCGGTCTCGGATCCTTCGCGCTGCGTAACCGTTAGCATGCCAGCGAAGCTCTGGTCGCCGCCAGCGATAGTTCCGCGCGCAATAGTGCTTTGATCAGCACTCGACCAGCCCAGCTTCCCATCTGCATAGAACCGGTCATCTCCTTGCAAGAGATCGCGAGGCCCGCGCGTTGTAAATGAAACCACACCGCCGAGTGCATCGCTCCCGTAGAGCGATGAAATAGGGCCGCGCGCTATCTCGACACGCTCAAGGCTATCGATGTCAACGAAATCGCGACGCGCACTAAGAAACGGCCCAAAACTGAATTCTTCTGGCACGCGAACGCCATCGACTACCGTAAGCACACGGTTGCCGCCGATACCGCGGATCGTAAATCCCTGCAAGCCAAATCTGCTTGCTGTACCCCCAACGCTAACACCTGGCTCATAGCGAACCAGATCCGCAATATCGCGCGTCAGTTCCTCATCTAGCACTTCCGCAGTGCGCACGGAGACGGTGACAGGTACCTCACTGATCGGGCGCTCGGTTCGAGTGCCAATAACAGTAATGACATCCCGCGGAACGTCCGCATCATCGTCTTCTGTTGTCTGGGCATCCGATGCCAGTCCATAGCAGCTGAAGAACAGCGCAACCGGGGCAAGAACGGCGTATCTCATTTGACTCTCCCATATTGATGAGCAAATACGATCTGACGTGGCTGGCGGCTGGCTTGCTTCGCTAGACTGAATTGTTAATGCGAATGATAATGATTATTATTTGCATTTAAAAGCCCTTTGAGGCACTATTTTGAAAAATATCGAATCAACCATTAGAGAGGCTTAACTCAAATTGAGACCGCTGCGTACACCTGGCTTTAGAGAATTGTTGTTGGTTACTTTGCTGACGGGTTGTGCTGCCAACCCGTCTACTAATGAAATTGCGCCGCCAAGTGCGGCCTCAGCGTCCTCTGCGAAGAGCGTGATCGGCGAAACGAGTCGCGACGATTACGTCTTTTCCTGGATGTTTCTTGCAAATGAAGTCGATATGGCGCCTCGCGGTGGCACAAGCCGTGGCAAGCCCGTCACGACGACGTCAACCCCCTCCGATGCATGGCAGCGATTGCGCGAACCTGGCTTGAGTAAGCAAGAGCGCGACCGGCGGGCCATTCTTGCGATGGCTGGTGGATACCGCGCGAGCTTTGATTTCCTGGAGACTGTCGGTTTTTTGCCAGACTACAATCCTGCTAGGCCCTATCGATCTTGGGGTACAGAGTATGTTTATGTCGTTACAGACACCCCTGATCTGATAAGCCTGCAACACATTCTGGTTATGTTTTTTGAGGGTCCGGACGGTCAGGTGCAAGGACCAGCAGTCGTTAAGCATTGGCGACAGGACTGGTTGTACGAGAATCAACAACTGAACGTCTATGCCGGCCATGGAAGTTGGAAGCGCAGGTCGTTAGCTGCAGATGCCGTTGCGGGGACTTGGACTCAAGCCGTATATCAGGTGGACGACTCACCGAGATACCAGTCTGTCGGCCAGTGGACCCATGATGAGAACTATTCAGCTTGGCAGAGCACCACCACATGGCGGCCTCTTCCTCGAAGAGAGTTTAGCGTGCGGTCAGATTACGATGCCTTGGTAGGTACGAATAGGCACACCATTCTTCCGCACGGGTGGCTGCATGAAGAGGACAACCTCAAGGCGGTTTTGGACCAGACAGGCGAGTTAGCAAGTGGCGAGCGCTATCTTGCCAGAGAGTATGGCGTGAACCGTTATGATTTGATTACTGACCATGACTTTGAAGCTGGTCATGCTTATTGGCAGGTCACGGCGCCATTTTGGGCAGATGTCAGGCAAGCGTGGAAACTACTACTAGACGAGAACGCGTTAATCACGAAACGAGTGACCGAAGGGATGCCGCTCTTGATGGTCATGCTCAACTATGCCGCTGAAATACAAACCTACGATCAAACAGCGGGTCGAGCCTTCATTCAAGAACAACTAGCGCAGCATTTCAGCTGGTAGCCTGCCAGTTGCGTGTCGCAGGCTGGTCGATCGCCGTCTCAAACATGCGAAACTACCTGAGTGTCGTCGGATCAATCGCGACAATGACACCGACGGGCCAGATTTCCTGGATCTGCGGCTAGCGTCGATTGACGCACTTTGCGCCTTACGATTGCCTCGGGCACGAGGTCAACCAATATGCCGGCTACGTCAAAGTCGACAACCTGTTCGACTGCGAATATGCCGTTGCACGCCGCCCTGCCGGACTTCGGCCTGGCATTAACCGACAGGCGTTTGTGGGGGTGAACTTCAGGTTTTGAGACCTAGTTCTGCTTTTTTGCCAAATGTTATTGACAATCATTCTCATTTAGCTCTACGATGGACACATCATGTACGTATGTATTTGCCAGGCGATAACGGATCGACAAATCAAGAAGGCAGCGGCGAGCGGCCTCGAATCAGTCGACCAATTGCGTGATACCTTGGGTGTCGCCAGCTGTTGCGGTACCTGCGCCGATGCGGCACAACAAGTGCTAGATGAGTGCAGCGCCGGCAGCGTCGCGGGTCCGACAATCTATCGGCCGGGCATCAACGGCGCCCAATCTGCGTAATCCACTTTTGCGCATTTCGAGCGCCAGCGACGACGGCTGACACCTCGATTATTCAGTTTCTGAACATCGCAAAACGCCACCTTCGGGTGGCGTTTTCGTTTGACGCAGGCACGACAAGCGCTGCTTTAGTCGATTGATCGAAGTGAATGAAAATAATAGTGATTTTCATTCACCCGGCAGTACTTGCAACCGCCTGCCCCAGCATTATCATTCGCTGCATATCAGGGCCGCGCGCCCATTGGATCACCCCCCCACCGCAAGGCACAAACCCATGAAAGGCGACAAGCAAATCATTGCGCACCTTAATGTCATCCTCAAGAACGAACTGACCGCGATCAACCAGTATTTCCTGCATGCCCGCATGCTCAAGGACTGGGGTCTGGATAAACTGGGTGACTACGAGTACCACGAGTCAATTGACGAGATGAAACACGCCGATGTGCTGGTCGAGCGCATCTTGTTTCTGGATGGGCTGCCAAACCTGCAGGAGCTGGGCAAGTTGATGATCGGCGAGGAGGTCGAGGAAATCCTCCAGTGTGACCTGAAGCTCGAAATGATCGCCATCCCGGACCTCAAAGAGGCCATCGCCTATGCAGAGTCCATTAACGATTATGTATCCCGCGAGATCCTTGAGCGCATCCTGGAGTCCGAAGAAGAGCATGTCGACTTCATCGAGACCCAGCTCAGCATGATTGAGAAAATGGGCGTACAAAACTACGCACAGCTGCAGTCGAGCCCGAAAGAAGCCTGACGCCTCGTCAAGCGATGACCTGCAAAAAAGGCCTGTCGGTATCGGCAGGCCTTTTTTGCGCGCGCTGCGCCAGTTCTTGGCCCGCCCTGCCGCGCGCCAGGACCGCAACAAGCGATCGTGGTGATTACGGCACCCGCAGTCATAGCCGCCTAAGACCGCGGCTCAGCCGCGACCTGCTTAGACCGTCGTTGACAATCCGCCATCAACTGGAATCACGACGCCATTGAGATAGCTGCCCGCCTCCGACGCCAGGTAGATCGCCACGCCAGCCATATCGCCGGGCTTGCCGATGCGCCCGCGTGGCACTTCGGCGATGATCTGGTCGCCCATCGTCGCGAGCGTGTGCGCCATCATCTTGCTTTCGAATGGGCCCGGCGCGACGGCATTGACCGTAATGTTACGTTTCACCAGGTTCTTGGCCATCATCCGCGTCAGATGAATGATGGCAGCTTTGGAGGCAGCGTACGAATAGGTCTCGAGGTTCGAAACATGCAGCCCGTCGATCGAACCGATATTGATCACGCGCGCAGGGTCATCATGGCTGGCAGAGGCAACGAGTAGATCGATCAGCGCCTGGCTCAGGAAGAACGGCGATTTAACGTTGATATCCATGATCTTGTCCCACCCGGCCTCGGGGAACTCGTCAAACGATGCCCCCCACGTGGCACCCGCGTTGTTCACCAGGATATCCAGCTTGGACTCGTTTTCGCGGATGGCCTGCGTTAGCTTGCCGATGCCTTCGGCCGTCGACAGGTCTGCCGGTACCGATATGCACTCACCAAACTCGGACAAACGCTCCGCCGTCTGGTCACAGGCCGTCGCCTTGCGCGCCGAGATATACACCTTGACGCCATTGCGCACATAGCCTTCCGCAATCATCTCGCCGATCCCGCGAGAGCCCCCGGTCACCAATGCCACCTTGCCCGACACATCAAACAGACTGTTCATTCCAGACCCCCTCCACACCAATGCTGACAAGCCCGCTATGATACAAAACTACGGCCACCGGCACTTGCCTATCGGCAACCCCGAAAAGCCAGCAAACACAAGCTGTTGCCATGTCGCTGGCCGCTTGACAGCCACACCGTACTAGCTTAAAGTGCCGCGCTCTGTCGGGGCTATAGCTCAGCTGGGAGAGCGCTTGCATGGCATGCAAGAGGTCGGCGGTTCGATCCCGCCTAGCTCCACCAGATCTACCCATCCTGGATGGGTCGAACAGAAGAAAAATGTTCTAAGTCCCCATCGTCTAGAGGCCTAGGACACCGCCCTTTCACGGCGGTAACAGGGGTTCGAATCCCCTTGGGGACGCCATACAAAACAAGCTCAGCGCCGCAGGCGTTGGGCTTTTTTTGTATTGGGCCTCTATGCGGACGAAAACCGACTGGTATGCAGAGCAAACCGATCCGGGTTCGACAAAACGCACCAGCGTTTTCGGCGTTGCAGCGCAGCGGCAACGGGGCGAAGCTCCGAAGACCGGCGCCAGCCAGGCTGACCCAATCCCCTTGGGGACGCCATACAAAACAAGCTCAGCGCCGCAGGCGTTGCTTTTTTTCTGACCGGCTATGCAGCGGGCTTGCCGACTTCTAGTAACGTCTTCAGCGCGATCGCCAGCGAATCCACAAACTCATCATCACGCATACATCGATAGTGCGGTTCCAGTGCACCAAAACCAAGCTCGGCACTGCGACTACCCGGCTCAGGCGCTCCGACCTTGATGATCATTGTCTGAAGGCCAGATATGTAGGGCTTTAGTAAGGCAGAAACTAACCCCGAATACTGACTGGCTGGTTCAAAAAGAACCGTGGCACCTTCGTATTTCGGTATCCTGAATGCATGCTGAGCCCGGACCTGAAGTGGATACTGAACCACGATTCTCTCAACGGCGTCCTGATCCACATCCGGCATCAAGTCTGAGAAACGTGTCTTGAGGACATCGATATATTGATCCGGCGATCTACCGGAAAAGTCCGACTCTGATAGCGAGAACGGCAGCCCGGTATTGAGCTCAAACAACGACGTGAGCAATTTGAGATCGGCTTTGCTGCTTAGTTGATTACGACTCATTTGCCGATAGTCTTCTTGGCTGATCGCATGATCATTCACCGGCGCACTGCCCTTCGGCAAATAGCGTCGAAACCACCCAGCGATTCTCGTGGCGCAGCGAAGCAAGCGTCCAGAGTAGGTTGTGCGTAACGCCCACCAACCAAATCTGGACCGATTCGCGCGATCGAGTGCCAATGGGTCGATCAGGACAAGGATCTGGACTAGTTCACCCCTTTCCTGCAGCTGACGGGCAATCTCCAAACCCAGACATCCAGCGGATGAATACGCACCCAGAAAGTACGGGCCATGCTCTTGCCGAGATCGGATAGCGTCGATATAGCGGTTTACCCACTGTTGAAATCCTTCCGTAGGTTCGCGTTCGCCCCACAGAAACGGATCGCGAATGCCAATCACATCGCGCCCCAGGTCCACAGCGTCGGCGAGCTTATCGTATGCGCCGGTAGTACCCCCGGCTGAGGCAATCAGAAACAATGGCGCTTGATCAGAACCCTTTGACTGCTTTAGCGGAACGAGCAATGGGGAAAGACCACTGTCATCGACTAACGCGCCGCGCATGATCCTCGCCAGCTGCCGCGCCAATAGCCGT
>JBCCCC010000091.1:0-13180 GCA_039033695.1 Pseudomonadota bacterium
ACAATGTGCGTAAAATAACAGCGGCGCGCCAAGGCGTGACGAAGACAACGCAGATCATTATCAAACAATAATAATAGAACTCGGTAACCCCGGCATTGGCTGGGGTTTTCTTTTTTCGGGCGCTCACAAACGGGGATGCAGCATCCTGACGCCTGACTGATATGCTTGCGACATGCAATCACCTGCCCAGTCGAATGCAATGCCCCTGCGCTGCGACAACATCACGGTCACTGTGGATGGGCGTGTTCTCGTCAGCGACCTGAACCTGCATATCCAGCCCGGCGATTGGGTGGCCGTACTCGGCAAAAATGGCAGCGGCAAGACGCTGACACTGCACACGCTAGCCGGTCTCAGGGCCCCGCATACGGGCCTGATCTCACTGTTCGATAGCGACATCCGCGCGTACTCTAGCGAGGCACGAGCGCGTGCAGTAACACTCGTCACCCAACAGCAGGACGACGCCTTCGCAGCCAGCGTGCACGACAACGTCTTGCTGGGTCGATACCCGCACCTGGGCCGGTGGCGGCGCGAATCTGCATCAGACCACGCATTGGCATTGGCAAACCTGAAGACTGTCGCACTGGATGACATTGCTACTCAGGATGTCACCACCTTGTCAGGTGGCGAACGGCAACGTGCCGCAATCGCACAAGCACTCACCCAGGACCCACCATTGTTGCTGCTTGACGAGCCCGTGAGTCACTTGGACCCGGCACATGCGGCACAAATCATGGCGCTGCTCGCGAGCAAGGTCGCATCTGGCTACGCGCTGGTCAGCAGCCTGCATGATGTCAACGTGGCATGCCAACATGCGACTCATGTGCTACTGCTATACGGCAATGGCGACTGGTGCTATGGGCCAACACAACAAATGCTGTCTGCCGATGTGCTCGGTAGACTCTATGGCATTCCCATGCTGGAGTTGAGCGCGCGCGGACAGCGGGTGTTCGTACCAGACCCTGGTTAACGCCCGACCGGTGCCGGGTGCAACATCCCCGCGATACGCTCATACATTGCTGGGTTGCCGGCCAATACGCTCGTCGTCTCCAGGTCTATGCGCCCGCCATCGATATCCGTAAACACGCCGCCCGCTTCACGCGTAATCACGGCCAGCGCTGCGATATCGAGAATATTCACATCGGACTCGATAACCACTTCGATACGGCCGCTCGCGAGCAGATGGTAATGCAAGAAATCACCGTAGCCGCGTATCCGGCCGCAGCGCGCGACAATGCGCCCAAGATCCGACCAACCAGGACCATCCGCCAGTGTATGCATGTTGCCAAGAGACACGGCCGCATGCTCAAGCACGTCAATACTGCTGACGGAGATTGGCTTGCCATTAAGCCACGCACCATTGTCGATTTCTGCCCATGCAAGCTCGCCCGCCACGGGCGCGCTGGACACCCCGAGAATCAATTCATCACGATGCATCAGCGCGATCTGGGTTGAAAAGAAAGGATACTGACGAACGAATGCTTTGGTGCCATCGATAGGGTCGACCAGCCATAGGTAGTCGCTGCCCTGCCCTTCGCGTCCGAGTTCTTCGCCATAGAAATCGTGTTGCGGGAATGCGGCCCGTATATGCTCGCGGATGACGCGTTCGGCATCGACATCGACTTCGGTCACGGGCGTCGCGTCAGCCTTGGTGCGAACCTCGAAGTTGCCCTGATAGCCCTCGCGGATCACCTCGGCTGCCAGCTCGGCGGCCTGCAGCGCCACTTGCAAAAACCTGCTTTTCTCATTGCCCATATGAACACCTGTTAAGCCCGCCTGCCGCAATTGCCCCGGATTGCCGGCGACACAAGCAAAGTGTAACGTAGACTGATCGTCGGGCGATCAAAGTTATTTGTTGGTACCCGCTTGACAGTGAATAACACCAACACCTAGAGTCGCTGCCGGATTCGCGGCCGCCAAAGGTTGGTTGCTGGCCAAGTAATCGCCGTACCGACAGGAGAGACCCGATGGGCAATCGATTAAGCAAAATATATACCTGTACCGGTGATGCCGGCGAGACAGGGCTCGGCGATGGCACGCGCGTTACCAAAGACTCAGCGAGGGTGGAAGCCTATGGTTGTGTGGACGAAATCAACAGCGCCATCGGCGTCGTGCTCGCAAATACGATCCACAATGAGCTGATTATTCGCTGCCTGACTGATGTACAACACGATCTGTTCGACCTTGGCGGCGAGTTGTGCATTCCCGGCCATCAAATTGTCGATGCCAGCTACGTGACACGTCTTGAAGAGACGCTGGACACCTTGAACGAGACTCTACCGCCGCTCAAGGAATTCATTTTACCGGGTGGCAATATGGCTGCAGCGGCTTGTCATCTTGCGCGCACAATCTGCCGCCGTGCAGAACGCCGCGTGCAATCACTGTCCAACCACGAGCAAATCAATCCAGAGGGCATGCGTTACCTGAACCGGCTCTCAGACCTTCTGTTTGTGATGGCGCGCGTACTGGCGCGCAGTGCTGGTGGTGACGAGGTGTTCTGGCAGTCGGGCCGCGTACGCGGCGAGGCCAAACGCGGGGACTAGTGCGGCAATCGCTCACGCGCCTCATCGAGCGCCTGGCAAATCGCGGCACCGCCTTCGGCAAGGCGCAGTGAAGGCCTGGCCACCAGATCGCCTGGTATCGCAACCCAATTATCGGCCTGATTCACGGTCAGCTCTGGCCATCGCCGCCAGATCGAGGGCTCGTGTGCCTGACCGGCATGCAGTACGACATCCGGGTCACGCTGAACGACGGCCTCAACACTGACAACCGGGGCCATGACCGGCAAGTCGGCAAAGATGTTAGTGCCGCCGCACGCCACGATCAGCTCGCTGATGAAATGCTGACCATTGACCGTGTATAGCGGGTTGGCGCCGATCTGGTAGAACACGCTGACGGGCATCCGCTCGGCGCCGAGCGCGGCAATCTGGGCATCAAACTGATCGGCGGCAGCCTGCGCTACGGATGCCTTGCCGACCAGCACACCAATGCGCCGCAAGCTATCGCTGACATCGGCGAGTGTGCGACCGTCAAGTTGTATGTAATTCAGGTCTAGCCGCTCAAGCAGGTCAATTGACGCTTGCTGCCCGCCGCCGCCCCACGCCAGCACGATGTCCGGCCGAACCGCGAGCAATGCCTCGGCATCGATCCGAAAACCGTCACTGACCACGGGAAGCGATAGCAGACTCGCCGGGAAATCGCTGTAGGCGCTGACCCCGACCAACTGACTTTCGGCGCCCGCGCTGACTACCAGCTCCGCCAGATGCGGTGCCAGCGTGACAATGCGCAATGCATCGGTATCGTTGGCGACGCTAGCATTGCGACCGTCATCGACTCCCATAGGTTGTCGGCAGGCGACCGACACGCAGACAAGCGCTGTCAACAGCGCCAATCGCAATATCACCTAGACCGCCACGCCGACCAGGGTCAGCAACGCAACGCCGACCAACCAGAACAACAACGTGCGCAGCGCAAGATTCTTGGCGCCTCGCGCAGCGCGCACAAACCATGCCGTATCGGCCTCATCTGCATCACGGGACAGATTCAATGCCGCAAATCCGACGCGCCTCAGTACTTGCTCATTGTTCGCGCCAAGCGTCTGAGTAGCCGGCTCCGCGGCGCTGCGCCAGGCATCCCGACCCGCATCAAAGTCGCCGGCAAGTATGTAGCCCAGCGCGCTCAATCGTGCCGGCACGTAAGCGAGCAGTGCATGTACATCGTCGGCGCGTCGTTCGCAATCCGGCGCAACGGATGACTCTGGGTTGTCGCGCTGCGCCTGAAACAAAGCTCGGCGCCGCGCAAGATCGGCAACGCGAAACAGCCATGCACCAATAGGCCCCAGCACGATGAACCAAAAGATGACTGAGAAAATACGGTTGTTCGCCTGAACAAACACGGCCTTGGGCACTTCGTTGCGCGCGCTGACCCGATCAACGAAACCGCGCTCGAGCAAGGCATGCGCGTAGGCCCGCTCATCCTGTTCATCGCCGTCGATCAACGCTTTTGACCAGCGATCGACTTCCTCACCGATATCCTGGGGACCAAGACACAAGAACAGCACCACAACCGACAACGCAAGATACGGCAATCCGAGTAGCGCATCTTCGAGCAGCAAACGCGCAACCACTACAGGCGCGACGGCCAACAGCAGAACAATGATCAGCCACGCATAGGGCGACACGCGCGCGAGTTGCGTACTGCGCCGCAAACCGGCGTCAAACAACGGATCAAGCCAGCGCAGGTCCCGCCAATGGAACAGCTGGGTAGCCAGGCGCTCCAGCATCATTGCTAAAAACAGCGCGACGATCTTCATTTAGGCGGCATCCCCGTGAGTCATTGACGTTCTAATCATCGATAGTATGCGGTGTGGCCACCCGCGACCAGTCAAACGCCGCTCCCGGATCCGTTTTTCTCCCTGGTGCGATGTCGGCATGGCCAACTACCGGCGCGGCGCCAAGCGATGGATAGGTTGCTCGCAGCGCCGCCAATACGGCATTCAGCGACGCATATTGGTCGGACTCGTACGGGATATCATCAGCCCCCTCAAGTTCAATCCCAATCGAGAAGTCATTGCAACGATCGCGACCTTCGAAAGACGAAGCGCCGGCATGCCAAGCGCGCCGATGAAACGGTACGAATTGGGTCAGATGGCCGTCGCGCCCAATGACCAAATGCGCTGAAACGCGCAAGCCCTCGATGCCGCGAAAATACGGATGCGCGCCCGGATCCAATTGGTTGCAAAAGAAGGCTTCAATGTTGCCGCCTCCAAACTGATTTGGCGGTAAAGAGATACTGTGTACGACAATAAGCTCGAGCTGGGCATCGACAGGCCGCTCGTCATGATTCGGCGAAGCACACTGGCGAGCCGGTGCGATCAATCCAGTGGCGTGATCAATCATATAGCCCGGGGTTTGCGGTGAGTGACGCATGCACTTATGGTGTTGACTGATCGTATCCGCTGTCAACCTGAAACCCTTGATGCCCATAAAACGTCTGTTTGCCAACCAGCCGTTATCGCCTGGTCAACGCATCGCGCTCGACACGGACGCCGCGCATTATGTGGGGCGCGTGTTACGGGCGCGTGTAGGCGACAAGCTGGCGTTATTCAACGACGACGGGCACGAGTACATCGCCAATATCGACGCGCTGGCCAAACGGGAGCTGCACGTCAGCATCGAGTCACGGCATACGCCCGCAGTGGAATCGCCAATTGCGATCACTTTGCTGCAAGCCTTGTCGCGGCACGAGAAAATGGACTGGGTGATCCAGAAATCGGTCGAGCTTGGTGTCAGCGCGATTCAGCCAGTAATCACCGAGCGCAGTGTGATGCAGTTGGACGCGTCGCGCGCAGAGAAAAGGCTCAGTCACTGGCAAAGCGTCGCGATCCATGCGGCGCAGCAGAGTGGCCGGTGCCGCTTGACGAAGATCGCGCCGCCGCTGCAACTCAATGAGGCGCTGGCGACGGATGCAGGTACCGAGCTGGCATTGGTCGCGACACCAACAGCAGACCAGACGCTGTCACACGTGTTAACGCAGCGGCCAGGTGCAGCCTCGCTGGGGATTCTAGTTGGCGCTGAGGGGGGTCTAACCGAAAGCGAGGTTGCGTCGGCCAAGCAGGCCGGGTTCGCGGCTTGCCGATCCGGTCCGCGGGTACTACGCACGGAGACCGCAGCGATATCGCTGATCGCAATCGCGCAGTACGCGCTCGGCGATATCGGCTAGAGACTGCCGGCGGCCAGCTGCTTCTGCATGCTGACAATCTTCTCTTCGATCACTTCGAGATCGGGGACCAGCGGATACTCGTTGATCATTCGCACCCGCGTAACCACCGGGTCATCGTGATCGTAACTCACTGCCGAGTCTACTTTGAGTACGTCCCTATTGACGCGCACGAGCTGCGGAAACCCTTGCGTCAGCAGACCGAAATAGCCACCGCGCAGCTCCGGGTTCGCCGCGTGGAAGACGACTACTCGCGTGCGCCCGGTCGTCTCCGGCATTGACCGACCGAGCATCGCCTCAAACGAAACGGCGGGTACGGCGCGGCCACTCCAGTCAAGGTCACCGACCAGCCATTCCGGCGCGCCGGAAACATGCTCGGGCCGCGACAAGCGGACAACCTCGGCGACACAGGCGCGCGGCACAATCAGGCGGTCCTCGCTGAGCGGTACCAACAGGCTATAGAGCTCTTCCGCTGCCGCACTCATGACGAACCTCCCAGCCCACTGCCGCCCTGGCCCTCAAGTTGATTTTGTATCGCTTTGAGCAGCTGGTGATCCTGATACGGCTTGCCAAGGTAGTCATTCACGCCAATCTCGATCGCACGTGCCTTGTGCTTTTCGCCCGTTCGCGACGTGATCATGATTATCGGGATGTGCTCAAACCGCGGATCGTTACGGACATGCGTCGCATATTCGAATCCGTCCATGCGCGGCATTTCGATATCGAGCAGAATCACGTCCGGTTGCTGCTCTTGAATCACACTGACCGCGTCCAGACCATCTTTGGCCGTAATCACACGATAGCCACTGCGCAACAAGAAGCGCTCGGTAACCCGGCGCACAGTGATCGAATCGTCGACTACCATGACCAACGGCTCAAGCGGCGCGTCTTCGCGCGTCTCGCCCAGCGATACCAGTGGTTGGCTCATCCTCACAAGCGACGGCATATCGAGAATCAGGACGACACTGCCATCGCCAAGAATGGTCGCCCCAGAAACGCCCGTGATACCGGCGATCTGTGGCCCGACCGATTTAACAACGATTTCGCGACTGGCGAGCATCTCGTCGACCAACAGCGCCGTGGAATGCCTGCCTGCGCGCACCAGAATAATCGACACTGCTGCGTGCTCGTCCTCGATCAGGTGCCCGGCGACACCGCCGACCAGCGGCGCAAGATGTCGCAGTCGATAACTATGCTCGCCGTAGTCGAACACGGCGTCCGGCGTTTCCAGCAGTTGCTCGACTTCCTTGTGAGGCAGTCGCGTTACGCCCTCGACCGTTGGTAGTGGCAGCGCAAACACCTCTTCGCCCGCGCGCACGACCAATGCCTGGGTGATGGCCAGCGTGAATGGCAAACGAATCGTAAAGCTGGTGCCCTGGCCTTTCATCGAGCTGATGCGTAATGAACCACCAAGGCGCTTGACCTCATTCGCGACGACGTCCATACCCACACCGCGACCTGCGGCCTGCGTGAGTTGTTCAGCGGTACTGAAGCCAGGCTCCAGAATCAGCTCCATGACGGCCTCATCGCCAGGCGCAGCGTCTGGCTTGATCAGCCCGCGCTCGACCCCTTTGCGACGAATGGCATCGGCGTCAAGACCGCGTCCATCATCGGCAACATCGATGACCATCTCCGAGCCTTCGCGATGCAACCGAATCGTGATCTGCCCGCTCGGCGGCTTACCTTCAGCTTGTCGCGCCTCGGGAGTCTCGATGCCGTGAACAACCGCGTTTCGCATCATATGCTCGAGCGGCGGCAGCATCTTGTCGAGTACCTGGCGGTCCAGCTCACCCGATGCGCCCTCGACCGCCAGCTCCGCCTGCTTGCCAGCCTCCGCAGCAGACTGGCGTACCAACCGAGCCAGTCGCGCGACATGGCGATCAAACGGCACCATCCGCGTGCGCATCAGTCCACTTTGCAGTTCGGCGGTGACGCGCGACTGCTGCGTGAGCAACGTATCGGCTTCACCAGTGACGCTTTGCAACAGCCCCCGCAGGCTGTCCACATCGTTCGAGGTTTCTGCCAGCGCGCGTGACAGCTGTTGAATCGTCGAGTAGCGATCGAGCTCAAGCGGATCAAAATCAGCTCGCGTACGCTCTTCTTCGTGGCGGGTCAGGATCTGCGCTTCCGTCTCAATATCCATTTGACGCAACTGCTCACGCAAACGAGTAACGGTCTGGTCAAGCTCGGCAAGATGGAACTCGATCGAACTCACCTGTTGCGCCAGGCGGCCATGATAGATGCTGATCTCTCCAGCAGCATTGAGCATTTCCTCGAGCAGCCGCGAGTCAACTCGTGAGAACTCTTTCTTGTCGCGCGCAACATCTCGCGTCGGCAAACCGCGGCTGGGCATGCTAACCACATTGCTGGGCGCTTCGACGTCCGATGGCAACGCCTCAGGTGCATCATCCACCGGCAGATCATTCGCCTGGTCTGCGTCCGGCGGCGCCATATCCTGCGTGGCTTCGTCGGACATATCGATGGTCGCATCTGCGTCGCTATCTTGATCGACAACGAGTGTCTCATCAAAGTTGTCGGCCGGGTCTTCGTCGGCGCTGTCCTCGGCGTTCGCAAAGCTCATAGCGGCGCCTTCGATCAGTGCCTCGAGCACTTGCGAGCGTTCGATCAGATCGTCAGATCCATCGTCAAAGTCCGGCTCGTGCGCATACTCAGGCGGCTCAGCCGCAGTGCTACTGGCCTTATCATCTGCTGGCGGCGTGTGCACCGTCTGCGGATCGTAAGCTAGTGTCTCATCCGCATAGTCAACGTCATCAGGTTCGTCAGCGTCAAAGCCGACGATTCCGGTGTCATCGTCGACCACAAGCGTGTCGTCACCATCGATAAACAATGGGTCCGCATCGTCTTGACTGTCCGGCAACACTGCCGTCTCCAGCATCTGCTCGGCATCGTCGTCGAGCTGCGCGGCGGCAGCAACGTTATCGGTCGACGCCTCGGCTTCGTCAACCTGCGACGGAACGGGTTGCGGCTCATTGCTCGCGGTTTGCGGATCGACTTTCGGCGCTGCATCGTCGTCCGCTGGTTCCACAAACAAATTGTTGATGTCGAGCAATTCTTCCTCGGCCATCGTGCCCGCATGGGTCGTTGAGGCCAGCTCATCCGCGTTGACGGCGGTATCCGGAATAGCCACGAGCTCATCGTCGGCGAAACCACGCGAGACTGGCGCCGGCACGTCGGCAGGTGCCGGCGCCGCCTCGACCTGCATCACCGATGTCGCGATCTCTATAGGCTCGCCCAACGCGGCCAGGCGAACAGTCCCCTCAAGCTCCGGCAACGCCTGCGGCTGCTTGCCGGAAACCACGAGCTCACGCATTTGGTGCAACGTATCAAAGCTGCGTCGCAGCAGACCGTCAATGGTGTCGTCAGCGTCAACGCGATTGTCATCCAATGCGATGAGCAGAGCTTCCAACTCGTGACTCAAGTTGCCGAAAGCGCTGATGCCAGCCATGTTGGCACCGCCTTTGAGCGTGTGCAGCAAGCGCTTCAATTCAATCAGCGACTCCTGATCGCGCGTCTCGCTCCAACCTTCCAGGGCAGTATCGGCCGCTTCCAGCACCTCGGCCGCTTCCTCGGTGAAAATCTCTGCGATTTCCGGATCGTAGTCCGGCGAGTCGTCCAATGACGCGGGCTCCGGCGCTGGCGGTGCGACCGCCTCCAGCACTTGGGTCGGCTCATAGGCCGGTTGCGGTGCATCAGCCTCGTCCAGCAAGGAGGTCTGCTCATGCGCGAAGGCTGCCGTTTTCTCCTGTATTGCGCTCACCAGACTATCGATGGCGATGTCTTGCGCTTGCGGCTTGTTGATCGAGGCAATGATCGCTGCGATCGACTCACTCGCGCGCTGCAACAGCTGCATTGCATCCTGATCAAGGCCTGCATTGCTATCGTGCACACGGCGAATCATCTGGTTCAACGCACCACTGAGCGGCGCCGCGCGCTCGACGCTGGCTGTGTTGATACTGCCGTGCAGCGTGTGACATGCGCGATGCAGAGCCTCGCTGACGCTTACCGGATAGGTGCCCGGCTCGACGCTGTCGGTGAAGGATCTAATTGTCGCAAGGTAGCCACCGGCTTCCTTGGCGAAAATCTCGTGCAGCACCGGATCCATTTCCAGCGCCGGCTGGCTGCTCATGACCGATTCGCGCGATAACTCGGCGGCCATCGGGTCACCTTCAGCGAACGCCATCGCCTTCGCGGTAAGCAGTCCAATGTCTGTTTTTGGCTCAACGCCTATTTCCAATTGCTCAATCAGCTCCGGCACGGCCTTTGCCGCCTCAGACACAAAAGCCACCATCGCGGGCGTGAGGCTAAGCGTACGGTTGATCACGCGATTAAGCAGATCCTCAATATGCCAGCAGTACTCACCAATCCGCTCGGCACCCACCATCCGGCCGCTGCCTTTCAAGGTATGGAACGAGCGCCGAACAGTAATCAGCGAATCGACATCGGCGGTGTCAGCCTGCCACTTCGGTAACAAGCGACTGATCGCCGCGACTTCGTCCTTCGCCTCCTCAATGAACAGCTCCAGCAATTCCGGGTCAATCTGGCTGACATCGTCAGTGACCACTGGCGAGCTAATGACCTCGGTCTCATCCGCAATCGTTGCCGTGCGCGAGTAACCTTCTTCGGCAAAGTCCGGGCGACCGGTCACTACCGTAGCCGTATTGAAATCGTCCTCTCCGGAACGCACGGCCTGCAGACTCTCACGCACCTCGTCCAGCACCAACAAGCAGGTTTCGGCATTGTCGAGCATATAGCCAGGCTCTTTGCGCCCCGCCTCAATTGTCTCCATATAGTACTCAATGCTGACCAATGCATCTGCGAGCCGATCCTGATGATCACTGGCAAGCGTATGATTGGAGGCGTTGAGGTAGACCTTGAAGAACTCGCCAAGTCGACTAAACAACTCGGCTGCGCGACCAAGCTCGAGTATCTGGAAACCGGACTGAATACCATCTACCAGCATGGGCGTTGCATCGATGGCGGCACGATCAACCTTGCCCGCCATCGTCTGGCTCAAGGTGTCCTTGATACGCGCAAGGTTGACAATGCACTCGCGCATGACCGCCTTGCGTACGCTTTGCATCTCAGCGCCTTTGTCATCCTGATCAGGCTGATCGCTATCCTTAGGCTTGACCAGCTGCGTCAGGCGCCGCTGCAATGTGGACTCTACCTGCAACAACGTAGCGGCAATCGCGAGCAACGCATCCGGGTTTGCGTGGCTCGGCGACTGCTCAATAAACGCCTGCAGTCGCTCGATCTCGTTCAAAATGGACTGACGTTGTTCACCAAGGCCAAGCACGCCGAGCGTGTCGCTGATCTTGCTAAGCAGCGAAATCTGCGGTGTGAGCTTTTGCATGTCCTGCTCACCCGTCCGCACGTGGATATCCAATACATCCTTGACGGCCGCGAGATCCTCGCGAATCGCGGACGCCACCGTCTCCATGAGCGCGACGCTCGGGGCGGCCAGCTCCTCACGAGCGCCTTCCACTTCCGCCTCATCAGGTAACCCATCGGTCAATGCAAATGCTTCACGAATACGCTGGACGCGCGGACCAGGCTCTTGCACGCGCGCGATGTAATACAGCAAGCTATTCAGAAGGTCTGTGACCGGCTCCTCATCGAAACTGGCGATACCTTTATCAATCACCTTCTTGATTCGGCGATCAGCCTGCCCGAGCAGCCGCTTGATTGACACGCTGACGTCCAGCGCACCGGCAAGCAATGCCTCAATCACGCCTGCGACAACAAACCATAATCGATAGACATCGTCGCGCGCGGCCGACTGCTCGAAGGCAACGGCCATCTTCTCAAGCTTGCGCAAATGCGGTTTGGCGTTGTCACCGTCGGACTTGAGCAGTCCCAACAATGCCAGCTGAAATGCGGGCCTAATCTTGCGCGATAGCGCTATAAAGTCTTCACTGGGATCGCTGCCGCGCTGAGACACAGTCACACTTGCCTGTGGCATGCGGTTCAGCAATAAGATGGTGCTTTCGGAGAGCAACGGCTGGCCGCGAACAGCGCGCAGGTCGTTGAGCATCGGCAACAACACCAACGCGATGTCACTGCCGCCCGCCAGCATGCGCTCAAGATAGGCTGGCAATTGCACCATGGCGCGAGTCAGCGCATCCATGCAATCGGCCAGTGTTTTTTCGTCCTTGCCGCGTTCGAGCATGAAGCGACAGACAAGCTCCATCTCTTCGGTCAGTAGCGCGCCACCGTAGACCTCAACGACTTTCAGTACGCCGCCGGCCTCATGCAGATGCGCAGCACAGCGCTCCAGCGCCTGACGTGTGCTGCGGCCTTCCGCGGCATCCTCAAGCGTCACACGTGCCTGGTTGATCGTCTTGTTGAGCTCTTTGCTGACAACCAGAAATGCTTGCTGAATCGCGTCGCTCACCTAGCCCCCGCCACCGTATTCATTATCAATTAGTCTTTGCCGCCGCACAGCGTCAGCAAGAATCAGCTGGCTTCCCGCTTCGCGTTCTCGCTCGCCGGTGGTTCCACCGTGCGCGTCAACCGCGTTACATTGGCCGACTCTGGCAGCCGGAAACCTGACACGCTCTTGCGCAGCTCGCCTGCCAATTGCGCGAGTTTCGCGATAGACGACGTCGTTGCACTGGTGGCCTTGCCGGTCTGGCCACTAATCTCTTTCAGTGCCGCCGTACGCCGGTTGATATCCGATGCCACCTTGGATTGCTGGCGCGCCGAACCGTAAATATTCTGAACCAGGCTGGCGATCTGATTGGATACCTGCTCGATTTCGTCCAGCGCGGCGCCGGCATTCTCCGCAAGCAACGCACCGCCGACCACATCGGTCGTCGAGCGCTCCATCGACACAACTGCCTCGTTGGTATCGGCCTGAATGGTGCGAACCAGCACCTCGATCTGTTTGGTCGCGTTGGTCGAGCGCTCTGCCAATCGTTGCACCTCATCTGCGACTACCGCAAAACCGCGGCCAGCCTCCCCGGCCATCGACGCCTGGATCGACGCGTTGAGCGCGAGGATATTCGTCTGTTCAGCGATGTCGTTGATGAGCTCGACGATATTGCCAATCTCCTGCGAGCTCTCGCCCAGCCGCTTGATACGCTTGGAGGTGTCCTGGATTGTTTCGCGAATCGTGTTCATGCCTTCGATCGTGCGGCGCACGGCATCGCCGCCCTTGTGCGCGACATCGACCGAGTGCCGTGCCACGTCGGAAGATCGTTCGGCATTGCCGGAAACCTCTTCAATCGACGCGGCAATCGCGGCAATGGATTCCGTGGCCGCAGAAATCTCCAGTGTCTGTTTCTGTGCTGCCCTGTTCATATGCACAGCCGTGTTTTCGGTTTGCTTGGTCGCGGCATCAACCATTGCTGCGGTGCCGTCTATCGTGGTCACCAACTCGCGCAGCGCTTCAATCGCGTAGTTGATCGAGTCTGCTATCGCACCCGTAATATCCTCGGTTACG
>JBCCCC010000092.1:0-13124 GCA_039033695.1 Pseudomonadota bacterium
ATGCGACCCGATACTGCCTGAAAGGTCAGTGGGGTCACGAATTGGCGTGCACCGCCGGTCATCACAACCTGCACAGTGGCGCCGCGCTCGATCAGTCGGCGCGTGAGGTCCGGACTCTTGTAGCTGGCGATACCGCCAGTGACGCCCAGCAAGATTTGTGTCATTTGCCTACCTTTCCAGGCTGATCAAGTTGACCAGCCGTTGCATTTAGCCGCGAATTCTATCAGTCCGATCCTGTGAGCTGACAGGTTTGTCGCCGGATTTATGACCGAATGGCGCGACAAATTGCCGGCTGGCATGCCGGGCAGGCCTTGTATTCAGCTCGCGGGCAGCGTTAGCGCCTCGACGATAACCTCTGCAATATCACCACTCCCGTGTGCTGTCATGAATGGCTTACAAGCGCTTGCGATGGCTTATCGTGCTCTTCCAACGCAATGCGCCGGACGCCCCTACGCGCTCACCGGCGGCGTTTTACACTCAGCATCCGCCGCCAATAACGGACCATGCGGATAGTGACCAAGACATGTCGCAAGCATCGCGCCGATGCGCAGAAGCGGATCCTTGCGACAGTGTTTTATCTGACCACCAAGGCGGCAAATCACGATATCGTATACTCGACGTTAGACTCACCTCGCCAAATACCACGAAATATCCCAACAAGTGTCTCTCGCTACGTTGACAATTGGCTACGAATGGCGGCGATATGTTGCGGCAATTCTCGTGGTCTCCCTAACCGGGATACTGTTCTACCTGCAACTCGGTATGCTGACAGCGACCTGGCATTCCTTGTCCGCCTTCGAACGGGAACTTGACGCTGACCTGATCATTACCGCGAGAAGTAACGGTGCGCGGGATCGTCTGCTGGTTACGCGTATCGAGACTATCTCTCCGGAGAATCTTTACGTACACCCCAACGTCCGCCTGGCAGATGCGCACTTCAAGACACTCATCTTTGACAGGAGTCCGTTATTCCGACAAGTCACAGGAATAAATGTCACGGCAGCGATAGTTGATACATCACCGTCTTCGATGACGTTTCCCAAGACACTCGACCCAAACGCCAAAGCGCTACTTGGCGCCGCCGGTACAGCGCTTGTCTCTGTCGAGATCGCCGAACAGCTAGGCCTGGAGATTGGCGATTGGCTCAAGCTACGCTCTGTACCGTTGCGAATTGTCGGCACGTTCTCAGCACCGTTCGACGACAGAGTAAACACGCTCATATCCCGGCAGACGCTGAGATCCTACTTCCCGACGTTTGGCCGGCAAAGCGGGCCTCCATCTGCCATCCTCGCGCGACTCCACGATACGTCTCAGATTGAGTCAACTATTTCCGAGCTGTCGTCTTGGCTAGGTAATCGGGGTCTTGAGGTCGTTCGACCGGAGACATACGCGCGCGATCTCTCCCTCGATATCGTGCATACCAGCAATCAGTTCCGGACAGCGTTTTTCGTTGCAGGATTCGTCATGCTGGTCGCTGTCATCATCACAGCGCAGACGCTTCGCCTCGCAATAACCAGCCTGCGTAGTCAGTTTGGCACGCTTCGCGCGCTCGGTGTCAGCCGCATGCAAATTGCCAAGATCATCATGGAACTCGCATTCTGGATAGGCATTATCAGCGCCGCGTTTGCAGCTAGTCTCGCGTTCTCTGTACAAGCGATATTCAGCTATTTGGATCTCGGCATGCAGGTCACATGGGCGGCTATCCAGCTCGTTAGCGTAGGCCTGCTGTTCGTCGCGCTAATTGCGGGTTTGCTGTGTTTGCCGTTTGCGCTGTCGGTAAAGCCATCCGAGCTGCTGCGATGACCGGCCCAACGGCGCTTTCAACCACAAAACTGACAAGCGTTTTTCGAAGTGGCGTCGCGCCTATAGTTGCGTTGGATGGCGTTGATATCGAATTGATGGCTGGCGAGTTCACGCTGTTGATGGGCCCTTCGGGATCCGGAAAGTCAACGCTGCTGGCCGCTCTGGGTGGCTTGCAGCCGCCAACCTCTGGGGCCGTTCGTTTCAAAGACCAATCGATTTGGGATCTCCCAAGCACGAAGCTGGATCGGTTTCGCCGCGAAAACTGCGGATTCGTTTTCCAATCTGGTGGACTCTTCGATTCGCTCACCGCGTTACAGCAAATTGCAATCCCGTTGACGTACTTCGGATACAGCAAACCGGAAGCCATCGACAAGGCAAGACATGCACTCGCTGAAGTTGATCTGGCGGATCGACAGGAGTCACTGCCGGTAGAGCTTTCCGGCGGGCAGAACCAACGTGTTGCGATTGCCAGAATGCTCGCAAAAGACCCCTACCTCGTTTTTTGTGATGAGCCCACCTCGGCGCTGGATAGCCACAACGGTGCGGTCGTTGCACAATTGCTGCGCCGTGCCGCAAGAAAAAGGAATGCAATGGTGCTTTGCGTAACCCACGACGATCGACTGCGACCATTTGCGGACCGTATTCTGCAGATCGAGGATGGCCGGATCACGGCTGACGCCCGCCCGGAGGCCTCTGACAACGGTCCAACTCACGAACGATACGAAGAAGGTACGACATGAAACGACCGGCGATTCTGCGATCCGTCTGGGCCTGGCTAGGTGCGTCTGTCTTCTTGGCGATTGTTGCGTACCTGATGTTCAATTTGAACCTCAGAGAGAACGCGCATGTGAAGTCGACACTTGCCGCAATGCCAACGACGGAGTATGCCGTCACGATGCGAGGAATCATCGATGTAGAAGGTGGCCTCATTCGGCTCTCGGCGGCGGCGACCGGGTTGATCAACGACGTTCTGGTTGCCGAAGGAGACAGCGTAGCTGCAGGGCAGCTTTTGGCGATCCAGGACGATCGTGATGCGGCCGTATCGCTGAAACATGCCAAGATCGCTTTGGAGAATGCAAAGATCCGGTTGGAGGGCCATCAACTTGATCTTGCGATTGCTCGCAGGACTGCCGACCGCGGCAAGCAGCAACGTGCCGAGGATGCGATTACCGCAGAACAGTATCAAGATCAATTGGACGCGGTTCGCCGGCGTGAGCTCGCAGTGAGTTCACAAGCAAGCGCCGTGGCAAGTAATGAGTTGGCTGTCGAAACCGCTGAACTGGAGCTTGGCCGACGCAAGCTAACCTCTCCTGTTGATGGTCAGGTGATAAAGGTCAACATCGCGCCGGGCTCCGGTGTATCGCTACAGAACGTATCGACGGCGATACTCATCAAACCCCATCGGGACAAGATCATCAGAGTTGGGGTCGGCGAGACCGACGTTGACGACATCTCGGTAGGCCAGCGTGTGGACGTCTCTCGGATTGGTCGCGACGACGAGCAGTTTGAGGGAGCCGTAGTGAGCATATCGCAGGTGTACCAGAGCATATTGACGCCAGCGAGCTCAGCTGCCCGAAACCAAGCGCAAACCATAGAGGTCGTCGTGAATGTCGGAGACATACCGTTGCGGCTTGGACAGCCCGTGCTGGTCAAGTTCGTTGATGGGGACTCGCCGGTGGCTACGGAATAAGCGGAGAGAATGGAGCACCTAACACAACTCAGCCTTGATCAGGATCGCAGTCCGACAGCTGGAACGAGGGTAGCCACCCGGCGATGTCACAATCCGGAGAGTAGCATGAGAAAAATGGCCTTCTGCGGCTGAGTGGATTCGCGACTCTTCGCAGCGAATAGGCGCGTTACGGCTCTTGCGTCGCCCGACCAAAGCAGCTGCATTGGCTAACAAACCGGTCGCCGGTCAGCGACCAATCGCTATAGCCTGCTTCGAGGCAAGAAGACCGACAGTCCCAGTACCTAAATGCAACGCCAATCAATGCAACGATCCCAATCGTGATCATGATTGGGGCAAACACCCGATTGGCAATCTTCAATTCAAAGTCTGTTGGTTTTTTCATTACGATTTTCGAACGCGCGATTCGGTACCCCTCAACCCCAAGGATTCTCGCAGATAATGGCAATTGGGTCGAACCTATTTGATCGCTGAGCGTAGTCAGTCGGCTGGCCGGCGCTGGCATCTACACGGAGTTGAATGTTGATGCAGTGTTGCGTAGTCACGACCTCCTTGGTGCTGCGTGGATGAGCCATTCCGTGTACAAAACCGCATAAGGACCTGAACAGCGGCGCCACGTGCCGAGCAGACTGGTCGTTCGTGTAGCAAATTGGGTGGTGACTGTGACCATTGAGCCGACACCAGGTGATGACCGCCCCCGCGAAAAACTGAGCCGCCTCGGCGCGGCAAGCCTGACCGAATCCGAGCTACTGGCTATCGTGCTGCAGACTGGCGCCGGTGGGCGGAGCGCCTTGCAATTGGCCAAGCAGTTGCTGGCCGCTTATGGCGGGCTGCGGCAGCTGTTGCAATCCGATACGCGGGCGCTGCAATGCTACCCAGGTATTGGCCGTGCTCGCAGCGCGCTGATCAAGGCTGTGCAGGAGCTATCTCGGCGCTATGTGACCGAAAAGCTGCCGGTTGGCCGCGCCATTGGCAGCCCCGCAGACACGAAAGCCTATTTCAGTGCCCGGTTGCGGGATTTCCAGCATGAAGTCTTTTGCTGCCTGTATCTGGACAATCGGCACCGCGTGCTGCGCTTTGAGGAGCTATTCCGAGGCACGATCGACGGCACTAGCGTTTACCCAAGAGAGGTTGTGAAACAAGCACTTAAGTACAATGCAGCGGCTATTATCGTGGCCCATAATCATCCGTCCGGCGTCGCAGAACCCAGCCAGGCGGACGAGCGCATCACGCGTCGCCTCTCGGCGGCCCTGGCGCTGGTCGATATCCGCCTGCTGGACCACATCGTAGTCGGCGACGGCCAGACCACATCTCTGGCTGGCCGGGGCGTGATTTGACGCGTGGATTTAACGGTATCGGTTGCTTGATATGGCATCGTCATTCCGGTATAAAGTGCGGCTCGCTTGGTTGTTGGCGCTGCCGCTGACCGGGTTATAGAACATCCAGCATGCCGCCGACGGCGCCATGCGCCGTAAAATCCAGGAAAACGTCATGTCTAAAGTCTGTCAAGTGACCGGCAAGGGTCCGATGTCCGGCAACAACGTATCGCACGCGCACAACAAGACGCGTCGCCGTTTCTTGCCTAACCTGCAGTCGCACCGCTTCTGGCTCGAGTCGGAAAAGCGCTACGTGAAACTGCGTGTTTCTGCCAAAGGCATGCGTATCATCGATAAGCATGGCATCGAGAAGGTCCTCGCAGACCTGCGCGCCGCTGGCCAGCGCGTTTAATCGGGAGTATTTATCATGCGTGACAAGATCAGACTCGTCTCTTCAGCTGGCACCGGCCACTTTTACACGACGCAGAAAAACAAACGCCTCCACCCAGAAAAGATGGAGACGAAAAAATACGATCCGGTTGTGCGCAAGCACGTGGTCTACAAAGAAGCCAAGATCAAGTAAGACCCTGGCTTCTCTGCCTGGCCCGCGTTAACGCCCCAGTGGCTGCGGGCTGAGGGCATACCCTCTGATTCGGTCAGCAAAATCTTGCAATACCCGGATCCCGCTGGCTTCCGCTTCAGCGCACCACTCACGCAATTGCTCCAGCAACTTCTCGTTGCTGATGGTCGCACCGCTCTTCCATAACGTTTGCAGACGATCACGGAATTCGTGAACCGTCTTGAGCGTCGAGCTGTTTTCCAGGATTTCGTCCAATCGGGCGCGCGCCTTGCCATCCAGCAACGCTGGCTGGCGTACCAGCACCTTGCGAGCCTTGGCCAGCATTTCATTGCCTTGCTCACGGCGGCGCTCAAAATCCAGCGTCGGCAGCGTGACCTCGCGCGTATAGTCGCGCAGCACATGCATGCGATTGACGATAATCGCGCGCAGTGTCTCGATACTCACGTCGCTGTTCGCAGCACCGCGCTCGGGCTGCGGCGCAATCTTCTTGACGTTGGCCAGACCCAGCGCGCTGAACACGCGGATATACATCCAGCCGATATCGAACTCCCAGGGCCGCATCGAAAACTTGGCTGACGTCGGGAACGCATGATGGTTGTTGTGCAGCTCTTCGCCACCCACAAACACGCCCCAAGGAAAAATGTTGCGCGCCGCGTCATCGCATTCAAAATTGCGGTAACCGGTGTGATGTCCGATCCCATTAATAATGCCAGCCGCAAACAGCGGCATGGAGATCATCTGGATCGCAATCAGGATGATGCCAGGCACACCGAACAGCAGCAGGTCAGCCAGCACACAGATGACGATGCCACCCCATGGAAAGCGTGTGTAGATATTGCGTTCGAGCCAATCGTTCGGCGTACCACGCCCATACTTCTCGATGGTCTCTGGATTGCGGGTTTCGTCGCGATAAAGCTCGGCGCCTTCCAGCAGCACTTTTTTCAGGCCAAACACCTGCGGGCTGTGGGGGTCGCCTTCAGTCTCGCAAAACGCGTGGTGTTTGCGGTGCACTGCAACCCACTCGCGCGTTAGCATGCCTGAGGTGCACCAAATCCAGAACCGGAAAAACTGACGCAACACGGGGTGCAAGTCCAGCGAACGATGCGCCTGATCACGATGCAGGTAAAGGGTTACCGCCATCATGGAGATCTGCAGCATAACTACACAGGCAATGACGTAGCCCCAGAAGCTCAGATTGAGCAGGCCGCCGTACATATAGGTCATAAAGAATTCGATAATGCTATCCACTGGTTGTGCGCTCCGCTGTGCTGTCCTTGTTGGCCGTCGCAGTATGTCAAAATACCGGAATACTATAAACCGCTTTGGCGCTCGCCCGGCTACCGGTTTCACATTTTTGGGCGCAGATCGGGCGATACAAAACGATGCCAGAATTACCGGAAGTTGAGACCACCCGCCGCGGCATTGCGCCGCATGTTGAAGGGCGAATTATACGCAAACTAGACGTGCGCGAGCCACGCTTGCGCTGGCCGGTTCCGGATGACCTGGCTGCGCGTATGGCCGACCAACAGATCAAAAGCATCTACCGGCGCGCCAAATACCTGATTTTCGACACCGATGCCGGCAGTATGTTGCTGCATCTCGGCATGTCCGGCCGCTTGCAGGTCATGCCAGCCGGAACGCCGCCTAAAAAGCATGATCATGTGGATATCGTGCTTGATAGCGACGACATCGTGCGGCTACACGATCCGCGACGTTTTGGTAGCCTGCTGTACAGCCAGCAACCCGAGACCCACCCACTCATCGCGAATCTTGGTCCAGAGCCTCTTTCAGAGGCCTTTGACGGCAATCACCTCTATGCCCGTAGCCGTGGCCGACGAGTGCCGATCAAGTCGTTCATCATGGACGCAAAAGTCGTGGTCGGAGTTGGCAATATTTATGCGAGCGAGGCGCTGTTCATGGCCGGAATTCACCCACTTCGCGCAGCCGGCAAGCTATCCCGTCCGCGGATGCAACGTCTGGCTGACACCATCAGGGAAGTATTGAGCCGTGCGATCGACGCGGGTGGGACGACCCTGCGAGACTTCTATGGCACTGACGGCAGCGCGGGTTATTTCAGTCAGCAGCTGGCGGTTTACGGGCGTGCATCCGCGCCCTGCGTAACGTGCGCCAAACCGGTCAGCCAACGTGTGATTGGCCAGCGATCGACGTTCTATTGCACCCATTGCCAGCGCTAACCGCTGTGCTGGCCGCCACGCATGCAGCCGCGCTACCCACCACACTTGGCGCGCAGCGCGTCTCGCACGACCGGCGACACGAATTCACTCACATCACCACCCAGCGTGGCGATCTCCCGCACCAGCGTCGATGAGATATACGAGTATTTGTCCTGCGGCGTGAGAAACGCGCTCTCCACCTCAGGCTGCAAATGGCGATTCATGTTTGCCAGCTGGAACTCATATTCGAAGTCAGAGACAGCGCGCAAACCGCGCACAATGACGGAAAGCTCGTTGTCGACCGCGAACTGGATTGTGAGCCCCTCGTAGCCGACGACCTTGACGTTCTTGAGATCGCCCAACACATAACGCGTCAGGCTGACCCGTTCATTCAGCGAAAACATGGGCGTTTTGCCCGGGTTTGCGGCGACCGCGACAACCACTCTGGGAAACAGCTTTGCTGCCCGGCGCACCAAGTCCTCGTGGCCATGAGTGACCGGGTCAAAGGTGCCCGGATACATTGCCGCTACCTCGCTCATTCTCATCCCCTTTCTTGATCACGCCCATACAGCGCAAAACACACATCGCCCACCTGTTTTTCTCGCTGTACGACAAATGGCGCTGGCGCGCTGGAGGCGTTGTGGCGCGCTTGCTCCAGATAAACGATCGCGTCGGCCGTCAGCCAGTGGTTCGTGTCCAGCAGTGTACACAATTGCGCCATATCGTTATCGGCGAACGGGGGGTCGACGAATACGAGGTCAAAGCCTGCTCCGTCGTTCGACTGTGCAAGTCGCGCGCGGGCATCGCAATGATGAACCGTGGCATTGGCGCCGAGTAACTCAGCCGAGCGGCGCAGTGCCGCCGCTGCTGCACGATCACGCTCGAACAACACGAGCTCGCCGGCGCCGCGCGAGAGCGCCTCAAAACCCAGCGCACCGGTCCCGGCAAACAGGTCCAGAACACGCATCGAGTGCAAGGATGGCTGCAGCCAATTGAACAGTGTCTCTCGAATTCGGTCTGTCGTCGGCCTCAGGCCATCGACGCGTGCAACCTCCAGCAAGCGGCCACGCCATTGACCGCCGATAATCCGCACCCGGCCGGGCTTTCTGTTGTTCGCCATGCTGGCAGTCTACCGCCGTCAGGACGCTTCTAAAAACCGCCCGTCGGCTGTTAGCATTGGCATCCTCTTCACGAACCTTACCCGCTATGACTGATACCGCCGACAAACCCGGCTTCTTCAAGCGCCTGCGAGCGCGCCTGAACAAAGGCGACTCGTGGCTGACGCGAGATATCACCGAACTGATGCCGGGCGGGCGCATTGATGATGAGGTGCTGGAGGAAATCGAAACCCGACTGATCACCGCTGACGTTGGTATCGACACCACAGAAAAGGTGATGGCCGCGCTCAACAAGAATCTTGCGCGACGCGAAAAGAAAGATGCCGACGCGCTGCGTGAAGGGCTGCACACGACGCTGACCGATCTGCTCGCACTCAGCCAGCAGGCGTTGCATGTTGGAGAAGACCGGCCGTGGGTGATTTTGATGGTCGGCGTCAACGGCGCTGGCAAGACAACAACCGCAGGCAAGCTTGCCAAGAAGCTGCAGAGCGAAGGTAAGAGCGTCATGCTCGCAGCGGCAGATACATTTCGCGCGGCGGCGGTTGAACAACTGCAGGCATGGGGCGCCCGAAATGACATTCCGGTCATTGCGCAAACTAGCGGCGCAGACCCCGCAGCGGTGGTGTTCGATGCCATCAGCGCGGCCAAGGCGCGTAACATTGACGTGCTTATCGCCGATACTGCCGGACGGCTGCAAAACCAGCAGGGCCTGATGGATGAGCTGGCTAAGGTCAAACGCGTCATCGCACGACACGACGCCAACGCCCCGCACGAGATCATGCTGGTCATCGACGGCACGCAAGGCCAGAACGCGCTTCAGCAGGCGCGCGATTTTGATGCCGCGCTGGGGCTCACCGGTATCACTGTGACCAAGTTGGACGGCAGCGCCAAGGGCGGCATTTTGCTCGCCATTGCCGATCAGATGGGAACCGCAATCCGGTTCATCGGCATCGGGGAGCAGATAGACGACATGCAGCCGTTCAATGCAGCCGAGTTTGCCGGCGCACTGCTAGGTACAGAGCGTTGATTCGCTTCGACAATGTCAGCAAGCGCTACCCTGGCGGGCACGACGCGCTGCGCAACCTCACGCTGGATATTGACCGGGGTGAGTTGGTGTTCGTTACGGGCCATTCGGGTGCCGGCAAGAGCACGCTACTGCGTCTGATTGGCCTGATCGAGCGCCCCACGCGCGGCCAGCTGCTGATTGATAAGCGCAGCACGCGCGGCGTCAAACGCCGGGGCCTTCCGGCCTATCGGCGCGATATCGGCATGGTGTTTCAAGATCACAAGTTGTTGTTTGACCGGACCGTGTTCGACAACGTTGCGCTGCCGCTGGTTATTGCCGGTGTCGGTCACCGTGAGACAGGCCGGCGCGTGCGCGCGGCACTCGACCAGGTCGATTTGCTGCGCAAGGAGAAGCAACTTCCCGAAACGCTATCGTCAGGCGAGCAACAGCGCGTTGGCATTGCGCGCGCCATCGTTGGCCGCCCCAAAATCCTGATCGCTGATGAGCCAACCGGCAATCTGGACCCCGAGCTGTCACTGGGCATCATGAACCTGTTCGAGCGGTTCCAGGAGATTGGCGTTACGTTGTTGATCGCCTCGCACGATGTGGCGCTTATCGGTGCACTCGGGCATCGGCGCATTACGCTGGCTGACGGTGAGCTGCAAAGCGACAGCAATGCGCCGATCGATCAGGAAGAGGCGTTCACGTTCTGATGGGCAACTATTTCGCGCGCCATTTGCAGGTACTCATTGCGTCACTGGGAAAGCTGCGGGTAGCACCAGTAGCAAGCCTGCTGACCATTCTGGTGGTGGCAATCACGCTATCACTACCGGCAGCCCTGCATGTAGTTATCAAGAATGCACTGCTGGTGTCGGGCGGTTGGCAAGGCGCAGTCGATTTCTCGCTCTACCTGCAACCAGACATTGACGAGGGCGGTGCCGCGAACCTCGCCAAGCTGCTCGAGTCGCGCGCCGATATTCTGCAGGTCACGCTGATCAACGCCGATGCGGCGCTGGAGGAGTTTGCGGCCAGCTCGGGTTTCGGCGATGCACTGGATGCGCTGAGCGAAAACCCGTTGCCGCATACACTCGTCGTGCGCCCCATCGCATCGCTCAATGCCGAGGCCAGCGCGTTGTTGAAGCAGGAACTATCGAGCCTGCCCGAAACCGACATCGTGCAGCTGGACACCGAATGGGTCAGTCGCTTCCAAGCAATTCTCAAACTCGTCCGCCGCGCTGTGTGGCTCGCAGCGGGCATGTTGGCCATCGCATTGCTGGTGGTGATCGGCAACACCATCCGGCTGGACATACAAAACCGGCGCGACGAAATTGAGATTATGCAGTTGGTCGGCGCCAGCGATGGCTTCATCCGCCGGCCCTTTCTCTATACCGGATTCTGGTATGGCCTTGGTGGCGGCGTGCTCGCACTCGCCGTTATCGCGCTGGCCACGCAAATGCTCCGCGGCCCGGTGGCGGAGCTGGCCAGCCTGTATGGCGGTGGCTGGACTCTGCGCGGACTGGATATGCGTGAGATGGGCATCGTGGTCACCACAGGTATCGCATTGGGGTTATTTGGGTCATGGTTCGCAACGGCACGCCATATGCGGCGTATTGATCCCAAATAAGGGAGCCGATAACCCTGTATTCTGTCAAATTGTGGCCGATTTCACGGAACCCGGCCCGGCCTTAGCACTCTAATCCTGCGAGTGCTAAAATAGCGTAAGAAAACGAGTGACCACCCGGTCTACTGGGTTGTCGCTAATACGAGATTCACAGGAAGAATTAATGACCACTGCAATCGCATTGAGAAATCAAGATCTGATGCTGACCGGACCCGTCGGCAGTCTGGATGCGTACATTCAGAGTGTCAGCAGCATTCCGGTGCTGAGCAAGGAAGACGAGCAAACGCTCGCGCGTGACTATATCGACAACCAGAACCTGGATGCGGCCCGCGAGCTCGTGATGGCGCACCTGCGGTTTGTCGTGCACATTGCCAAAGGCTACGCCGGCTATGGCTTGCCCATTGGTGATCTGGTGCAGGAAGGCAACGTTGGTCTCATGAAGGCGGTCAAGCGCTTCGACCCGAATGTCGGCGTGCGCCTGGTGTCATTTGCGGTGCACTGGATTCGCGCTGAGATCCACGAGTTCGTACTGCGCAACTGGCGTGTGGTCAAAGTTGCCACGACCAAAGCGCAACGCAAGCTGTTCTTCAATTTGCGTAAGGCCAAAAAGAACTTGAGCTGGCTCACGCACGAGGAAACGGTCGCCGTCGCCAAAGACCTTGGCGTCAGCGAACACGAAGTCACGGAGATGGAAAAGCGCCTGGCCGCACGTGATGCCACGTTTGACCTTGGTCCCAGTGACGACGAAGAAAAAACCTTTGCGCCAGCGGCATTCCTTGAAAGTGAAAACGCTGACCCGGCTGATCTTGTGGAAAGTGCCGATTGGCAAGACGATGCGTCTGCTCGCCTCGCAGTCGCACTGCAGGGTCTCGATGATCGCAGCCGCGATATTTTGCAACAGCGCTGGTTGTCCGAGTCCAAGTCAACGCTGCACGAAATGGCCGACCGTTACGGCGTGTCCGCCGAGCGTATTCGTCAGATCGAAAATGCCGCTATCAAGAAACTGAAAGTAGCGATGGCCGCTTAAGGCCATCGCTCGCACTTCAAGGTGCAGCGGCCGCCCTGGCTGCCTGCAGCGTGTTTGCCAACAGGCACGCGATCGTCATCGGCCCAACACCCCCCGGTACCGGCGTGATGAAACCGGCGCGTTCAGCCGCAGCCTCGTAGTCGACGTCACCCGTCAAGCGATTACGCCCGTCCGCGTCGGTAATCCGATTAATACCAACATCAATCACGATGGCCCCGGGTTTGATCCAATCACCCTCGATCAACCCTGGTCGGCCAACGGCTGCCACGAGGATATCTGCCTGGCGACAAACCTCTGCCAATGCCTGCGTGCGCGAATGCGCAATCGTCACAGTGCAGCTTTCGGCCAGCAACAATGCCGCCATCGGCTTGCCCACAATATTGGATCGACCGACGATCACAGCGTTCAATCCCGCCAGCGGCTGCCCGGTTGCTTTGATCATCTTGAGACAGCCTAGCGGCGTGCAAGGCACGAACCCGGGCAAGCCCAGCGATAAACGACCGACATTGCTAATGTGGAAGCCGTCAACGTCTTTGTCAGCGGAAATACGATTGATCACCGTTTGCTCATCGATCTGATCGGGCAACGGCAGCTGCACCAGAATGCCATGCACGGACTTGTCCTGGTTAAGATCGTCAATCAGTGACAGCAGGGTCTGCTCGGACGTATCGGCGGGCAGCTCGTGCTTGAAGCTCGCAAAACCGACCTCTTCGGCTTGCCGACCCTTGTTCCGAACATACACCTGGCTTGCGGGATCTTCGCCGACAATGACCACCGCCAGGCCGGGCTGCA
>JBCCCC010000093.1:0-13113 GCA_039033695.1 Pseudomonadota bacterium
CCCCCGGCTGAGGCAATCAGAAACAATGGCGCTTGATCAGAACCCTTTGACTGCTTTAGCGGAACGAGCAATGGGGAAAGACCACTGTCATCGACTAACGCGCCGCGCATGATCCTCGCCAGCTGCCGCGCCAATAGCCGTACCGTCGGAAACTGATACACAGTCGTTACAGACAGGGAGAGTCCTTCTGCCGAGAACTCAGAACGCAGCAGATTGACCACTGAGAAAACTGTTAGCGACGTGCCACCAGCCTCAAAGAAACTCATGTCTACGTCGAAGGCGCTATGCCCCAACACCTCTGCCCAAACTCTTAGCACACGATGCTCGGTTTCCGATGCATTATTCCACTCACTATGATTTGATGGGCGATTCCGATACTCAGAAACCAGCTTGTTCTTGTCGAGCTTGCCTCGTTCAGTAATCGGGAAGCTATCGACTGACACAATAGCCGACGGCATCATGTATTCGGGTAGCCGATCCTTGACGACCTGCATGGCGCGCGAGGGATCAACATCAGATGGGGTGACGAATGCAAGCAAAGACCCGCTCCCAGCACGGCACTGATCAACCACAACGGTGGCTTGATTAACTGCATCCAAAGCCAACAGAGCATGCTCAACCTCTTTCAAGTCAACTCTGAATCCACGAATCTTGACTGTGTCGTCGACGCGACCAATGAATTGCAAACTGCCCCCGGGCATGCGCCTCACGGCGTCATTGGTGTCATACCATTTCTCGGACCTGCCCGATAAGCCCACCAGGGCTGATTCAGTCAGATCATGGTCATTCAGGTATTTGCTAAACAGCGCTGGCCCCGACAAGTACAACTGCCCTACCTCTCCCGCTGAGACAGGCCGCAGGTCTGCATCAAGAACACTCAATTCAATAGACGATGCGATAGGCTCGCCGAGTGGTACATCTTCACCCGGGTTCCAATCACCACATAAATCGCAAACGAGCACTGAGCTTGCCTCAGTGCTGCCGTAAATCGAGTAGATACGTGTGGCTGGAAACACAGCTCGCAAGCGTTCAGCGAGCTTCGCGTCGATATACTCGCCCATAACGACCAGAACTCTGATTGCCGGAGCACTAAAGTCAGGAATCTGCATGCTGGCATGTAGTGCTGACGGCACCATCAACAGTCTTGATACACCATGTTCGACAATCGTGCGCCAAAAAGCTTCGAGATCCCGAACAATACTCTCCGCTATGACCAAAACGGTTACACCACATAACAACGGTTCGAATAGCTCATAAATCGAGTGCGTCGTCGTGACTTGTGCCTTAAGACAGCAGATCTCACCTGGCTCGAACGGGTGTCGCTGCCACGTCCAATTGAGTCGATGCATGAACGACTCGTGATTTCGGACGATCATCTTCGGCAATCCGGTCGATCCCGATGAACAGAGGACGAATGCCGGCGCGCTCGAGCCGCAATTACCCGTAGGGATTGCCGGTGCCTCCCGCCTCGCGATCTCATCGATACACAGTGCGTCCCTTGTGCACGGCGACACTAACCGAGATGCGGGAGAGTCGATGACCTGGCTGAGTTCAGCATGTGAAAGAATGTCATCAAGGCGTTTCGCGGGAAACGCCGGTGGCAGCGGCACAACCGCAGCACCAGCCTTTAGTATGCCAATTGCCGCAACAACCCAGCAGATAGATCTGTCTATGTGGAGACCGACCATGTCGCCAGCTCGGACATCCAAAACACACAAGCTCGAGGCAACGTTGTCGGAGAGCGTATCAAGCTCACCGAATGTGATACGCCGCTGATTTTCGATCAATGCAATCGCTTCGGGGGATTTCCTCGCTTGATCCCGATAGAGCTCATGAATAGGTTGATGCAATTTTCTAATCACTACGACGGTTTGTTGGAACGATACTGCGACTTCTCGCGCATAGTATGAACCGAGCTCATCTCACATAGAAGAACTATTCGCGAATCAATCGCGTGTGTTTCGTGAGTCTTGCGACCGACTAAGTTGTACTCGACAGCTTATGTAATCCTCCCAGGACCTCAGAGCACACCCAATGCACGGTAACTTTCGGTATATACTCAAACACCAGGGCTATTCGGGCCAGTTTTTTTAATGACAATGAACGTTCCGACGAAGACATGGTGCTATGAGTTGCCGCGATTCTCGAATGCTCCGCAGTCTAATCGCCACTTAAGGACCAGTTAATGTCTCGGCAACGATCTCAACGCACTCCGGCTATCGTTCTAGGCGGGGGAGAATCGGCGCTTGGCGCAATACGCTCCCTCCGACGCGCCGGCATTCCGGTTGCCTACTCCAAGCAAAAAGATAACTTCGCCGCCTGGTCAAGAGTTGATGTGCGTTTAGACGCGTGGCCATCGAAAGCTCTTGAAGCGCCTGCGTTAGGCGAATGGCTCGATGCGACTGGGCTGACATCCGGCGTACTGATGCCTTGTTCGGACCAATGGGTTGAATCAGTTGCCCAGCTCAGATCGTCGATATCTGATCGGTTCCGGACTTGGACGCCCGGTCCGGAGGTCATTCAGGTCATGGTTGACAAGAACCGGTTTCGGTCAGTGCTTGAAGAACTCGATCTTCCGCATCCTAGGTCATTCTTGCTGACGAGAAACGTGGATGAGTGGCGGGTTCCGGATGACATTCTCAACAGTGCGTTCCTCAAACCACATGATTCTCTGTCGTTCTTTCGAGAATTTGGCGTCAAGGGTATTTTTGTATCCAGCCGTGACGAGGCCTTTGAAAAAGCCCGGCTCGCATGGGACAAGGGGCTCGAATTTCTTGTTCAAGAGTACATCCCTGGTCCTGCTCAAAACCACTTTTTTGTTGACGGTTTCCGGTCTAGCGACGGCAAGACAACACAATACTTGGCAAGACAGCGCTTGCGAATGCATCCACCGGACTTTGGGAACAGCACAAGCATGAAGACTGTTGCTCTGGAATCAGTCAGCCCCGCGTTGCGCACATTAGATACACTGTTTGCGCACACGAAATTTCATGGGATTTTCAGTGCTGAGTTCAAGCTCGACCAAAGGTCGGGTACGCTGAAAATTATCGAAGTGAATTGTCGACCTTGGTGGTTCGTTGACTACGCTGATCGATGCGGCTTGCGTACGTGTGAAGCTGCTTACCTGGACGCGTTGGGCCAAATCGTTCCCAGTCAGCAACCGTATGAACTTAACAAGCTTGGTACATACCCCATTTACGATTGGGAAGCATTTCGCAACGGCGACCAACGTGGTCTTGGTAGTTTCTCGCGGATGATCTTCGGCTGGTTACGTTCCTATCAGCCGGTTTTCTCCTGGTCGGACCCAATGCCTGTGATTGCCCAACTATCTCGGCTAGTTGCCAATGCGATAGGGCGGCGAGTGCGGCGAATATTCGGCGGCCGATAGACAACCCCGGCGTTTTCACGGGCCAATATCAACAAGATGGGTTAGGAATCTCCCGATTGGATAGTTGCTAGAGCATCCTTAAGAATGGCAAAAAGAAAAATCACCAACGGTGCTGATGTACTCGTCAGCGCCCTCGAAGAGCTCGGTGTCCGCTGCGTTTTTGGCCTGCCAGGCACACAGAATGTCGCGCTCTTCGAGTCACTCAGGTCGTCCAGGATTCGAGTCGTCCTCACGACCAGCGAAACGACGGCGGGATTCATGGCCAACGGTTGGTTCCGTGCAAGCGGACAACCGAGCGTCTTCGTGGGGATCGCGGGCCCAGGGTTTGCTTGGGCAATACCGCCGCTGGCAGAGGCCGCACTTGATTCTGCTGCAGTCATCCTGATCACGCCGAAACCACTGGATAGAGGTTTCAAGTACGACCTGCAGACTTTAGCCCAGGAAGATATCGCGACCTCACTGGGCTGCGTGGTTCGCTCCATCACAGACCCAGGCACCCTGCGCACCGAAGTGTTTGATGCTTGGTCCGCAGCTTCGACAGGCGGTCCGAGGCCGGTAGTCATACATGTCGACTCGGAAGTTCTTGACCTCGATGACTTCAATGCACAAAGCGGCACGCAGGGGGTTGCGCAACCCGTAGAGATATCGGTACCGGATGATTTGATCGCCAGACTAGTTCAAGCTGAGCGACCAGTCATAATGGCCGGGGCCGGCACGTTACCGTGTCCAGAGTTGGTTACGCAGTTGATTGACTTGACTGGTGCCGTAATCATAACCACGCCGACAGCCCGTGGTGTAGTTCGCGAGGACCATCCGCTATGCCTGAGGCTGGACTTGATGCGTGACCGCGTGGATATCCTTAATGACTTTCTCGAATCGGCGGATCTGGTTATCTCGCTGGGCTGTCGTTTCTCTCACAATGGCACCGGAGGGTATAAACTAAAGATCGCTGAACAGAAACTGGCTCATGTAGACTTGGACGATTCAGTTATCGGAGAGAACTATCCTGCCCGGTGGGCTATCCGGGCTGACGCAAAGGGTTTTCTAGAGCACTTGTTGCGTGTCGTCTCAGCGAGCTCGCCAACTCAATCGTCATCCCGTCAGGTAGGGGCAGTCAACAGCTTTAGGGACCAACAACAAGCTGTTCGCAAGCCGATTCCTGGAGAGCCTGTTTGGATGGGGCTCGGCAACTGTAAAACACTGTTTTCGAGGATCCGTGAGGGCCTGGATGATAACGCTATCTTGGTGACTGATACTGGCCTGCATCAAATCCTGACACGGACCTATTTTGATGTGCTGAGCCCAAGAGGACTTATCGTTCCTACAGATTTTCAATCGATGGGTTTTGGTCTCCCAGCGGCAATCGGTGCGGCACTTGCGGTTACGGATCGTCCCGTCACAGCGCTGATCGGCGACGGCGGCCTACTGATGGTAGGCGGAGAATTGGCGACGGCGAGCCGCGAATCGATCCCACTACCGGTACTCGTGTTTCGCGATGGTTTTCTTGGGCAAATTCGATTACAGCAACTCACGAACTACGGTGTTGAGTCAGCGACAGAGCTTCAGGCATATGATCTGCAGGCCTTCTGCGAATCGTTAGGCGCCAAGCATGTACTCGCAGGAGCAAACCTTGCGGATCAAATGCGAATGGCACGAGAACGTGCCGGTCCGACCGTAATTGAGGTTCAATTGGCGGATGGCGATGAGCTTGACAATATCTCCCGACGCGTTCGACGCAAGATGTCGATCAAGTCCGCGATCGGACCAGGCATTGTCAGGCTAGTTCGACGCTTGCGCTAAGCAAGCAAGACCTACTGACCATCCAGACCGGATAGCTCAGACGAGCCCTCCCAAGGCGGCTCAGGTGGGAAAACGATGTTGATGCCCTGAGTACGATCAATCATGCGCTCTTCTGTCAAGGTGGACCAACTGAGACGGTCGCTTCGTTTTCCTCGTCCAGAGTGGCGAAGGCACAGACTCGCGATGCAGTGGTTTCTGCTCTCAGACGTGCGCCCGATCACAGTGGACAGCCGCATAAACAGGCATTCTCAAACCAGCAACGTGAGCCGGAACATCATGCACAACGAATCAATACACCGCGTTATGACTGAGTCGCCGTCTACCGTCGGGCCGGAACAGACGCTCGGGCAGGTACGCAAATTGTTTGATGCACACAACATCCATCACCTGCCGGTTGTAGACGACGGCAAGCTGGTTGGCATCGTCTCAGCAAGCGATTTCTTGAAACTACAGCTCATCATGAACCATGAAATCCACGTCGATAGAGTGCTAGTACACCAGATCATGCAAGCCGAGCCTACAACGCTGCAACCTGACGCAACACTGAGAGATGCAGCCGAACGATTGTTGGCTGGCCACTTCCATGCGCTGCCAGTTGTCGATGCCGGTGCCGTCATCGGCATTGTCACGACCAGCGATCTCGCGCAATACTTGCTGCATCACCTACCGCGCGGCGATGGTAGCTTGACGCCCCAGCCTGCCGCGGCAACAGACACTAATGATGATCTGGCGAAAATGAAAGCCGCCTGTCATGCGGCCGAGCGCTACATCCAAAGCGGTCATGCCGAGCACGAGCACATGGTACTGGTGCAACGACTCAACGCACTGCGCCGCGATACAAAGATCCTGTGAGTGGAAGTCGGTCGTCGCTAGTCTGCAGGTCGCTCGAAGAGATAATGACCCACGAGCCACTCCTGCCCGTTTCGATAACCGAACAGCTCCGCGACCGCCATGAAAAACAAACGCCAACGTTGTAACCACCGTTGTGCATCATGGGCGCCGTATGTTTGCACCAGAATCGGCAACGCGGCATCTGCATTGGCATCCAAGTTGGCGAGCCATGCATTGGCGGTTTTCTGGTAATGAGTGCCGTTCCAGAACCAACGTTGCCGTAAATTGAGCTGCTCCTGAAAACGCAGCAATAGATCTGCACTTGGCATGATGCCGCCAGAGAAGAAGTAACGAGACATCCAGTCTTGCGGGCCATTGTCTTCGAATGCGTAGACACACAAGCGATGGCAAAAGATATGCACGAATAACTGGCCACCTGGTCGTAACCAGTTGTAGACGCGACGCAAGAGCTTGCGGTAGTTTCGCATATGCTCAAACATCTCTACCGAGACAATACGGTCGTAAACGCCGGGCGCTTCGAAGTCGTTCATATCCGCAGTGATCACGGTAAGATTGCTGAGACCGCGCTCACGTGCAAGTCGCTCAATTTGCTCACGCTGACTCGCCGAATTGGACACAGCGGTAATGGTTGATGCGCGGTATTGATCAGCCAACCACAAGGTTAGCGACCCCCATCCGCAGCCCAGCTCGAGAATCTGCATGCCATCCTCAATACCGGCACGGTCACAAGTGATGCGCAGTGCATCGGCCTCGGCAACCTCCAACTGATCGGCGCCATTCCCCCAATAGCAGCCGCTGTATTTTCGGTGCGGGCCGAGCGCTAATCCAAAAAACGCGGCAGGCACTTCGTAATGCTGATCGTTCGCAAGTTCAGTTAGCGGTGCGATGCTGGCGCCATCCATATCGCTCACAAACCGCGCCATATCGCGCGCTGCGCGCTCATAGTCATCGGCATGGACATCTCGTAGTCGCCGCCGCACCAGCTGACGGATGCCGGTGCGTATCAGCGCATCCGGGACCCTCGCCGATTCGGCCAGGTTAACAATCTTGTGAGTTATTGCGACACGCATAAGCATCACTCCCTGCCAACGGTCGCTCACCGAGCGCGACCACCTGATCCGACGGTTATACTACCTGAATGATCACTCGCACAACCGCGTACCAAGCCAACCGATGCAAGCCGCCGTGCAACGGTGCAGCGTTGTCGAGCGTGTTTGCGCTGCTGGTCTATTGTACGCCACTGTCACAACACGACGCCGCCGCATCTGACCATGACCAGCACACACGGGGCGCACCAGCTAATGTCACATTTGTTAGGATCGATCGCACGGCCTATGCAGACCGACTTCGCGGCTTCTGGCTGGGGGCCAACATTGCCAACTGGACGGGCCTGCCTACCGAGAACGTCAAAGCCGAGCCACCCTTCTTCACCGATGATGACTGGGGGCGAGCCGTCGGCCGCAACGGCGAGACGATCGACTTTGTCCTAAACAGCGACCCATGGGGCGCTGACGATGACACTGATATTGAATACGTCTATCAGGCCGCCATGACGCGCCTCAACACGCATGTGTTGAGTGCCGAACAAATCGCTGATGCCTGGCAACGTCATATCGACTTGCCGCTGCTCTGGGTTTCCAACCTCGCAGCGCTCGGACAGATGCAACATGGGCGCCTGCCACCAGCCACATCGCTGCCCGAAAACAACCCAATGTGGGAAATGATCGATGCGCAGCTGACCACCGAGATATTCGGCGCATTGGCGCCAGGGCGGCCAGACGTTGCACTGGAAATGGCCGGGTTGCCGATACGAACCACAGCCTATCTACACTCCGCCTGGGCAGCGGAGTTTTATGTGATCATGCATGCGCTTGCCGCCACGGCAGACGCCGACCTGCCGCGCCATGAGCAGCTGCGCTTTATGGCTGACCAGGCTCGCAAGCGCATCCCAGACTGGTCCTATGTCGCCGATATGTATGATTTCGTCAAGGCCGACTTCGACCGCAACCCAGACAAGACTGACTGGGAATCCACACGCGACAAACTCTATCGGCGCTATCAGCTAGATGGCACGGCTGGCTACACCTATCGTTATCCCTGGGATGCTGGCATCAATTTCGGCGCATCGATCGTCAGCCTGTTTTACGGTCAAGGAGACTACAGGAAGACGGTCCGCATCGGCACGCTCGCGGGCTGGGATTCGGATAATCCGACGGCGACCTGGGGTGGCCTGCTGGGCTTGATGATGGGTCACCGGGCGCTGACTGAGTACTTCGGTCAACGGTCATTCTCGGATCACTATCAGATATCACGAACGCGCGTCGGCTTCGCCCGCGAGCCCGACACGTTCACGCACATGGCAACTCGCGGGCTGGCAGTCATCGATCGGATGGTCGTCGGTGCGGGTGGGCGCATCGACGCGAATCAATGGCACATTCCCACGATGCCACGAGAGATCGTCGCCGAACCGTCCGTACCGGTAACGGTGCCCTGGGTTACGATCGAAGACAGTGACCCGCGATGGCAGTACACAGGATTCAAGACCCATGAACGACTATGGAATGCATCAGGCGCCACGCTGACAAAAGGCAACGCCGGGTGTGAGGCACGTATCACGTTGGGCGCCAGCGCCATACAGTTATACGCGTATCGCAGCGATACCTCGGGCAGCATTGAAGTCTCGATCAATGACGGGCCAGCCACACGTGTCAGCCTGCAGACCAACGCCAGTCCCAATGGTCAGTATTACGCCAAGGTTTACGCGCGAGACGACCTTGACCCGGGCCGCCATACATTACACATACGATGCGCCGATGATGACGCCAGTAAGAACATCGACATGCTATCGATCATTCCCGCGACCGAATAAGGCGTTGCCCGCGCCGATCACATCCAGAAAAAAAAGCGGGCCACCTTATGAGGGTGGCCCGCACAACTCGTTATAGCGTTGTTGTCAGAGACTAGCCGCTAAGCGCGCTAACACCCCATAACTTCGTGTACTGCTCGCAATGCAACACCAGCGTATTGAATTCTGACAAGTCAAGATCGGCCGGCAACGCATAACGTTGCGCGCCTTTCGACTTCTTCAGTGGTGCAATCAACACGCTGCCATCGGTCGCATTGTTTGCCGTCACATCTGCAGCATCGCGCTTGGAGAGAAACAATTTCAGGTCCGGTGCGCGGCGTGTCTTGAAGCCTTCATCGAGCTGCAGAAACCGGCCCTCGGCCGTTTCAACGATTGACCAGCCACCTTTGATCGTCTGCGAGCGCTTCGTCCAGTTGCCTTCGTAGTCGCCGGCCAAAGCCGTTTGCGGGGCCACACTGGCGCCAATGAGCACCAGCAGAATGAGCGCAAATGTGCGCGTTGTATTAGCGATATAGTTCATGTCGGATGCTCCTTGTGCGTCCATCAAATCTTCGCCACAGCGGCGTTGACAAAGGTGACCGACCCGAGTCAGGAAACATTTCCGGTGATTGAGTGTTTTTTCGATAGCCGCCTCAGGAAACGTGTGGCTCGCTATGGCCGCTCGACCATCAGTACGCTGATCTGCCCACGCCGTGCGTCCCCGTCCGCTCGTGCGTAACGCGCAACAATCTCGTCGCGCCCATCGCCGTTCATATCCGCGGTATGCACGGCCGTCCCGTTGGCTGGTGCCGGTAACGGCAGTGTCTCATCGTCATCATCGAATTGGCCGGCGCCAAGGTTGCGGCGCCACACCAGTTTGTCGCCTTTGAGCTTCAGCAAAAGGTCCTTGCGACCATCGCCGTCGAAGTCGCCAAACTCAATTGTCGGCAATTCGACCTGGCCGCTACTAAAGTCGAACCCGATCCTTGCTTTGACGACGGTGCTCGCATCGGCGTCAAATTTGCCGGAGTCGTCGGCAGTGAAGAGCGCAATCTGCAGTGTTACAGCCCGAGAAAACAGTGCACCGATAACGGTGCGCACGCCGACCCGCAAACCTGGGCTCACGAGTACCGAACTGCCCTCCCCGGTGGACACCGCACGCAAACCAAATTGAAAGCCGCGACTGCGTAACACCGTGTCGGGTTCGGCAACAAAGCTCACGCCATGATCGGCCTCGCGTGCGAGGTGGATTCGATAGGTCGAGCTCTTATCGAACACGCCTTTACTGATCGTCTCCAGCGTGATCAGGTCCGGTCGCCCATCGCCATTGATATCCTCGAGCACTTCCGGCTCGCGCAATACGATCTCACTTTGATCCAGATCTTCATAGCCGTTGTAGAACGCCTCGACTTCGCGCTCGTTGCTGAGGCCTAGTGGTAGCGTCAGTATTCTTGGCGACCTGGAAAACCCTGCTTGGCTCGCGGCGAAGGTGAGCAGCTCGTCGCCGCGAACGGCAATAAGCGCACCAGGCGCACTGGCCACTTTCGCGGCCCGATATGTCACGGCACGCTCGAAGCTGCGCCAGACGGCCGGCAATTCGATCTCACTCAACTGCGATAAGTCATTGCCGGCGAACACATGCATGACATCAAGGTCTGGAATGAGTAACGCAGGGGCATTGTCGGCACCAAGCGCGCGCGCAAAATCAAGGTTCGAATTGATCTCTGCGAATGAGCGCCCGCGATACATGCTGCCCGAGTCCACAAGGCGATCAAGTGATCCTGAAAAACTCCGAAGCACTGATACACCGCGACGCGTTAGCACGTATAGGGCGTCGCTGCCGTCTTGAGCCGGACCAGCGTCAATACCAACCGCATCGTCCGGCAGTGGCATCTGCCGATAGTCCAGCTGCCCGTCCTGCATCCGTATAAGCCCGAGCCAGGGATTTCCCGCCGAGTCGCGACCGGCCATCGCGAGAGACTCCCCGGCGCTATCACCGAAACGCACATGGACGAAATCCGTGTGCGGCGTAAACCCAGGGGCAACTGACTGGGTTGTAGCGTTTTCCCAGGTAGCCGCATGCAGATGCGGCGTGCCGGCAACGGCTATGAGGACGAGAATTAGACGTTTGATGATTTGCTCCGATGCCCGCCTTACGGCGGCCTGCAGGTCCAGGAATAGATGGACCGGGGAAGTGCTCATCGGTTCCTTGGGGAGGGAATAGCCTCGCAATGGTATTGCATCACGATCAGCATGGCGATGGTTCTGCCGGAACACAGTCACGGTGACGCGCGCGGTCGTTAGTTTATCGCGCATGTGACAGATGTCATACGCCAGACCTGCGCTTTGTCTCTGGCCCTGAGTCCACAACCAACCGACACTGGTCCTGGTTTACCGATTCCCGTAACGCAAGGACTTACCGTGAGCTCACCGACCTCACCCGCAATACAAGCTTGCGCCGTGCACAAGCACTTCGGCTCAACGCATGCTGTCGATGGTGTCAGTATAGCAATCCCCAAAGGTCAGATTTGCGCCCTACTCGGCCAGAATGGTGCCGGCAAAACGACATTCATTGAATGCGCGCTTGGTCTTACCCAACCGACCCATGGCAGCGCCGAAGTGATGGGCCACGCCGCCGGCTCGATGGATGCCCGCAGCACGACCGGCGTCATGCTTCAAGACAGTGATTTGCCTGATCTGCTGACAGCACGCGAGCATCTGGCGTTGTTTGCGAGCTACTTCAATACGCCGGCCGACACTGAGCAGCTCATCAAAGAAACGGATATCAGCAGCTTTGCCGACACCCGCTACAAGAAACTGTCTGGCGGGCAGAAGCGTCGGGTCCAGTTTGCGTTGGCACTGGTTGGCAATCCCGATGTGCTATTCCTCGATGAGCCGACGACCGGACTCGATCAGGAGGCGGCGCGGGCTGTCTGGCGGAACGTTCGCAGGTTGTCCGAGCAAGGCAAGACCGTGCTCCTGACCACCCACTACCTGGAAGAAGCCGATGCACTAGCCGATCGCATCGTGGTCATGCACCACGGCAGGGTGATTGCCGATGGATCGACAGAAGACGTACGCAACAAAGTGGGCGGCGCGTTGATCACCTGCCAGACCGCTCTGCCCACGGATGCACTGCAGGACTTGCCAAGCGTTCGCAGCGTCACCGCCAGTGGGCGACTGCATTCGATCCTCACCGACAGCGCGCCAGCGTCGCTGCGGCAATTGCTGGCACTCGATCCGGAACTGACTGACCTGACGGTCAAGAAACCCACGCTGGCCGAAGCATTCAGCGCACTCACGAACAATAAACACGAAGTGAACTCATGAAACGGCGTCTCGTCCACATGCTGTTGACTGAGACCGGCGCCGAACTCAGGAAAGCCTTTCGGGCACCGGAGTTCATCATTCCGACGCTGGCGCTGCCGTTCGCCTTCTACATGCTATTCGGCATCATGTTGTCGCGTAGCGCCGCCGGTGCGGCCACACTGCTCGCGACCTACGGTATTTTTGCCGTCATGGGACCCGCACTCTTCGGCTTCGGTGCGGGCGTCGCCAATGAGCGAGAGCTCGGCTGGCTTGGCATCAAGCGTGCGGCGCCAGCACCTGCGATGACCTATATTGGCGCGAAATTGCTGACAACGATCGTGTTTGCAAGCTTCGCCCTGATGCCGATCTACGCGGCAGCCGGCTTCGTGGGCGACGTGGCCTTGGCGCGAAGCGCGTGGGTTGCACTGTTAGTTTCGCACTTGTTGGCCGTGGTGCCATTCGCGTTACTCGGGCTCGCGTTCGGCTTTCGATTTGGCGCTAACGCCGCGATCGCGTTGTCCAATGTTGCCTTTTTGAGTCTTGCCGTTCTTGGCGGGCTCTGGTTCCCCATTCAGATATTCCCGGCGGTGATGCAGGCGATCGCAGGCTGGCTTCCCTCCTTCCATCTCGCTGAGGTTTCATTGGCAATCGTGGGCGCTAGACCGGATGGCGACACCGGCTTCCACTTGCTCGTCGTTGGCATTATGAGTGCGGTGTTTGCGGTGTTGGCAGGCCTCGCTTGGCTGCGCCAGAAAAGCTGAGCCATCGCGCCGTTAGTAAATACGTTGGAGTCTACACATGCTTGCACGCACAACTCTTATCACGCTCGGTGTGACGGCGCTGCTGTTCGGCGCTCTGTTGCTGGCCTTGCCCACACCGGGCGCGCCGGTGGCGAACGTCGCATCTGGTGGCAACAGCG
>JBCCCC010000094.1:0-12943 GCA_039033695.1 Pseudomonadota bacterium
CGAGTTCAATACACCGTATGCTGAGTTTGGTGCGAAGCTAACGCCCAATGGGAATCAGATTGTCTTTACGTCAGATCGCCCGTTTGCAGATCAGCCGCGAGGCTTGCTGCAAGTCTGGGTTGCCGATTTCGACCTTGAGCAATTCATCGCCGTTGGCGATTGACGCTGCACTGGCGGCTTCGCCAACGTAGCAACGAGTGACGCGATATACTGTTGCCCACGAGTGTTTCACCGCATGGGGATCAGAATGAAGCTGTTGTGTCGCGCGCTCACTACGATCGGCTTTGTCCTTGGCACATCCGCAATAGCTGCGCCGCAGCTCATGCTTGAGGACGTGGGTCAGGTCAGTCTGCAAAACTCAGGCTCTGAAAGCGCCCAACAGGCCTTTCACCACGGTCTGGCGCAATTGCACAATTTCGAATATGCATCTGCTGCGAGCGACTTTCGCGAAGCACAGACGTTGGATCCAGACTTCGCGCTTGCTTACTGGGGCGAGGCGATGACCCACAACCATCCCATCTGGATGCGCCAGGATCGTGAGACAGCGCTTTCGATACTCGAGCGTTTGGGGCCGACACCCGAAGCGCGGCGTGACAAGGCCGGCACCGAGCTTGAAAAAGACTTGCTGTCGGCGCTGGACATCTTGTTCGGTAGCGGCGAGAAGCAAGCGCGCGATGACCGCTACTCGGCTTTTCTCGGTGAGTTATACGAGCTTTATCCGGGCAACGTGGAGGTTGCCAGCTTTTATGCACTCTCGCTGATGGGCACAGCGCACGAGGGCCGCGACTTTGCCACATACATGCGCGCCGCAGCCATCATGCAGGATTTCATCGTCGACTATCCGCAGCATCCTGGTGTCGCGCATTACCTGATCCATGCAACCGATGACCCTATTCATGCGCCGTTGGGCCTGCGTGCGGCGCAGGCGTATTCCGACATCGCACCAAACGCGGCGCATGCGCAGCATATGACATCGCATATTTTCCTCGCGCTGGGTGACTGGGATGGCGTGATCAAGGCCAATACGCGCGCAACGGATCTGATCAACCGGAAGCGCACTGCGGAAGGCCGTTTGCTTGCCGGTTGCGGGCATTACCCGTCGTGGCTAATGTACGGTTACTTGCAGCAAGCCAAGCTTGAGGCCGCCGAAGAGTTGATGCTCCAGTGCCGCAAGAACGTTGAGGACTCCGCCGCTGGCCAGACAAGTGGCTACTATGCTTGGCAGCGGGCGTTGTATCTGTTTGATACCGGGCGTTGGGATGGTGACATCGCTAACTACACCTTCGATTTTGGTGAGCGTCACAAGGCTGCGCTTGAGCATCGAGTGATCGATGGCTGGGTCGCACTCAAACGCGAGAATATCGCCGTTGCGCAAGCTGCGTTGGCCGATGCCGAGGCGCTCGCGGTCGCGTTGCAAGCGGCGTGGGATGCGCAAGGTATTGCTGCTGACCAGCCAAGTCGCAAGGAGCCAGCCGTGCATATCCTGCAGTTGCGCGCCATGATCACCCTTGTCGGCGGTGATACAGCATTGTCGCTGTCGCAGCTACGTGAGGCCGTGGCAATGGAGATGGATTTACCATTTGGCTTTGGGCCGCCGTCACCGCCCAAGCCCAGTCTCGAGTTGCTCGGTGAGACACTGCTGGCGCTTGGCCAATACGCGGAAGCCATTGAGGCACTGCGCGCCAGTCTCGCACGAACACCCGAGAAGCTGGCGAGCGTGGCAGCACTGGCTCGTGCTGAAGCGCGCATGGCGGAGCAGGTACAAGACGCCGCCAATTGAATCGGGTTGTCGATGCGTGATGGAGAATACTGCCAGCCGGCGAGTCTTCGTTTGATCATCCACGGTCGTCAGATAGGTACAGTGCATAGCCAAAAGTTGGGGTACTCGAGACTTGGAAAGGACAGAGGGTTCCTTGCCAACGGCATCACCTGATCAGATCTGTATCTTCCGCGAGGTGTTACAGTGCCCGCGAGAGTTCGGCATGCTGTACGTTACCGAGCTGTGCTTCGATGGCGCACTGATCGGAACTACTTGCAACTTCGTTAGTGGAGAAAACGGCATTGTGTTGAGGCTCAGCTTGGCCGAGCGTTATTCAGCGTTCAGTCGCGGCAAATTACAGTCGCTGGAACTGATGCACCTGGTACCAGAGCACTTTCCGGGCATTCAGCACACGGATAGTGGCGCGATACCAGCTTCGTTCGCGGAGCAGCTTCGCCGGATACGTACATCCTGTGTGATGGGCACTTAATTGCTCTCAGTCGGATGTGGGTCTTGCTGCAGGCTCAAGAGCTTGCGCGCCGTCTATGAGCGCAGCTCACCAGACGCCAATAGCGGAGCACCAAGCATTTTTCTTGTCTACGTGTAACAATTCCACACTCAACTACGGAGATTGTGATGTCGCTGCCTCAAAAATACCTGCAAATGTTCTCAACTGTGTCCGAAGACGGCACCTTGAAGCTCGAGCTTGTTGAGCAAGACATGCCAACGCCAAAACCTGACCAGGTTATCGTGCAAGTTGAGGCGACACCGATCAACCCATCGGATCACGGTGTCATGTTCGGCTGGGCAACGATGGGTAAAGCGAGCAGCACCGGCGAAGGCAAAGACACCGTATTGACGGCGCCGGTGTCAGAAGCGGGTATGCGCGTGATGAAGGCGCGCATTGGCCAGGCATTGCCGGTCGGCAATGAAGGCGCTGGCACCGTGGTTGCCGCTGGAGATGGCGACGCTGCGCAGGCACTGCTCGGCAAGACGGTCGCTGTCATGGGTGGCGGCATGTATGGGGAGTACCGGTGTCTGCCGGCCGCGATGTGTATGCCTTTGTTGCCCGAGCACACGGCGAAGGACGGCGCATCCAGCTTCGTTAATCCGCTGACCGCACTTTCATTTCTCGAGACAATGCGCCTGGAGGATCACACGGCAATTGTGCATACGGCTGCGGCGTCAAACCTTGGCCAAATGCTCAATCGCATCTGCCAGGCGGATGGTGTCGATCTGGTGAATATCGTTCGCCGTGACGAGCAGGCCAAGCTGTTGCGTGATATGGGCGCCAAGTATGTGGTCAACTCCGGTGACGATAGCTTCATGAAGGATCTGATCGACGCTATTCATGAAACAGGCGCGACATTGGCGTTCGATGCGACAGGTGGCGGCAAGCTCGCATCTGATATTCTTACGGCCATGGAAGCGGCGGCTGCGCGCACACCGGGTGCCTACAGCATCTACGGCTCAATCAAGCACAAACAGGTGTACTTGTACGGTGGGCTGGATACATCGCCAACCGTCCTGTCTCGCGGCTATGGCATGGCCTGGGGTGTTGGCGGTTGGCTGCTGCCGAATTTCCTGGCCAAAGCGGATCCGGAAGTCGGCATGCGGTTGCGGGCGAGGGTGGTCAAGGAATTGAAGACTACGTTTGCCAGCCACTACACGGATGAGATCTCGTTGTCCGAGGCGTTACAGGCAGATGTGGTGGCCCGTTACAATGCCAAGGCGACGGGCACCAAATTTCTGGTGTGCCCGCAACAGGCAATCTGACAACACTCCCTGTTTGTCAGACAACGGCGTTGCTGTTCAATACAGGAGACGTTGAATGACACAGACAAGAAAGCGCACGGGCAGCTGCTTATGTGGCGACGTCAAAATCACCGCGCAGGCGGCGAGTCTGCATGTCGGTGCATGTCACTGCGACATGTGCAGACGTTGGGGTGGCGGCCCGTTTATCGAGATCGATTGCGGTGATGCTGTGTCGTTCGACGGTGAGTCGTCGATCAGCATATACGACTCATCGGCCTGGGCCGAGCGTGGTTTCTGCAAACGCTGTGGCACGCACTTGTTCTATCGGATCAAACAAAACCATCAACATATGATGCCAGCCGGCCTGTTTGACGATCAATCGAATCTGCATTTTGAGATGCAGGTGTTCATTGACCACAAGCCGGCGTATTACACGTTTGCCGATGACACCAAAACGATGACTGAGACGCAAGTGTTCGAGATGTTTGGGGGCGACAGCGACGGCGAGTTGTAATGCGAGTTGGCCCGGTCTCCTTGCATTGCGATTGCAGGCACTGACGCCCATGCGACAGCTCAATCGGTAGCACTAACCTGGTAGCTGAGACGCGGGAAATGCACATGGATCTTGCCCAATGGTGGCTGATCCAACGCAATGACGATTTCGCGGCTAGTCAGCCCGACAAGCGTGCCGACGGAGACGCCACGGTTGGACGTCATGGCTGCCACGCTGACTGCGCGCCCAGCCAGGCCTGCCAGTGGATCGTTGCCGTCGACAGTTGTGTCACCGAGCGGCTGGGCGGAGCTTGCGACCGCCAAAGCCGCTTCGGCGCCCAAGTCTAATCGTGTGCCTTCGCCAACTGCGTTCACGCGCTGTTCCCAGGCAGGAAGGTGCGGCAGATCATTCAGCAGCGGGTTGGTGTCGGGCATATTGCGGGTGAACCAAAGCACGGGCCAGGCGTGCAGGTCCGCCATACCGATCACATCACCAGTCAGGAAGGCGCGCCCATCACTCAACTGTGAATCGATGAGCGCTGCATTCGCGCGCAGCAATCCGCAGGCGTGCTCGTAACGTGCCTTGACTTGATCGAAACTCAGACGCTCGAAGACGGCCTCGCGATCCTTGCTAAAGTCTGCGTCCCAATGCGCTGCATACTCATGAATCGCCATGTGTAATCCGGCTTCGAAAAAGCCATCACCCCAGGTGCACAATGCCGCATCGGTGAGCGCAAGGGCGTCGTTGCTGATCGCGGGTGTCGGGTACCGTGTATCGAGTGCCGCCAGGATGCGCGCATTGTCGACGTAGATGTCTGCGCCAAGTTGTAAGACGGGCGTGCCTCGATAGCCTCCGGTGAGCGGGGTCAGGTCTGGCTTCGGGGCGATCATTGGTGTCTCAACCGAGCGCCATTCTATGCCTTTGATCCCTAGCATCTTTAGCGCCTTCTGCGTGAACGGTGATGCATCGTAGTGATGAAGAATGACGTCTGGCATGACCGACTCCTGGTTAGCGCTTGAATTGGTTGGCCGTATCACTGGTCTGGTTGAGCAATACGCGGTATTCATCCGGGCTGAGTAGTTTCTCCTGGCCCAAGGCAGCGGCAGTGATCACGGCGGGGCGCTGCCCCACGCGCTCAAACCAGCGCGCGATGTTGGGGAAGTCGGCCAAATCCTGGCCTTGGCGCTCGTAAGGGGCGACCCAGGGCCATGTGGCCATATCGGCGATCGAATACTCGCCGGCGATATAGTCTTTGCCGTCCAGCTGCCGATCCAGCACGCCGTAGAGGCGATTGACCTCATCGGTATAGCGCCGAATCGCGTACGGAACCTGCTCCGGTGCAAAGGCTCTGAAGTGATGCGCCTGACCTGCCATCGGACCCAGGCCCGCCACTTGCCAGTACAACCACTGTTTGACCGCCAGGCGGGCGCGCGGCTCGGCGGGCAAGAAAGCGCCTGACTTGTCGGCCAGATATTCCAAAATCGCACCTGACTCAAACAGGTCGATAGGGCCATCAGGGCCGGCGTGATCGCGGATCGCCGGTACCTTGTTGTTGGGGCTAATGGTGAGGTAGTCCGGTGCAAACTGCGCGCCGGCCGCGATATCGATGGGTGTCAGTGTGTAGTCCAGCCCGCGTTCCTCAAGAAAGATCAAAACCTTGAGTCCATTTGGCGACGGGAAGAAAAACAACTCGATCATGTCATGCGGTCAGGTCGCTCGTTGGTTGAATCGGCGACCGACCATGGCGCTGGCGATATTGGTTTTCTGAATATCGATTGCGCCGCCGGCGATGCCCCAGCCCCAAGCGTCGCGCATGCGCCGCTCGATACGATATTCCTTGGAGTATCCATAGCCGCCCATCAGCTGCATAGCGTTGCCAGTAACGGTGCGCGAAATCTCATTGGCGAAGCACTTCGCCATCGACGACTCCTGAATGCTGGGCATGCCACTTTCTGCATTCGAGATCGCACGGTGAATGAGCAAGCGCGACGCATCGACCTGCATTTGCATTTCGGCCAGTCGCAACTGCACGGCCTGGAAGTCTACAATCGGCTTACCAAACTGTTTTCGCTCTTGCACATACTCAACGACCTCGGCGAGTGCGCCGGCGGCTTGTGCCATGGCCATGGTCGCGTTGCCGCAGCGCTCAAGGTCGAAAGCTTGCATGAGCTTGCCAAAACCGCCTGCACCCACGACAAGGTTGTCGAGCGGGATTTCGACGTTGTCAAAAAAGATGTCCGATGAGGGCACGCCGCGAAAACCCATCAGCGCTTCCTGCTCGCCGAACGTCATGCCTTCGGTGCCTTTTTCAACGAACACAGCCCCGATGCCTTTGGCGCCCGGCACATCCGACATACGGCAGTAGACCAGGTAGCCATCCGCATGACCGCCGCCGGAACACCAACGCTTCATGCCATTCAAGCGAATGCTGCTGTCACCGATCTCCGCGCGCGTGGTGAGATCAGTCAGCGCGGAGCCGGCATTGGGTTCCGACATGGCAATCGCGACAACCATGTCACCGCTACACACCGCCGGCACGATACGTTGCTTAAGTGCCTCTGTGCCAAAGTGCTCGATGGCTTTGACGGGACCCGTGCAGGATTCGAAGACCGGGAACGCGATGGCCGATGAGATGCGGCCGAACTCTTCGAGCACTATTAACGCATCGAGGCTGGTTTGGCCCAGACCACCCAGCGCCTCCGGGATGTTGATGCCCAGGAAGCCCATCTCGGCATATTCCTTGATCAGCTCGTGGGTGGGCGGCTCCGCGGTGCGCTCGATCGTATCGGCAATTTCCGGCAGCTTGCTCTGGGCGAAACTGCGCGCAGCGCTTTGCATTTCCTGTTGTTGTTCGGTTAGCGAAAAGTCCATGGAGCCCGCCCTGCTGCTTTGATGACTGGCTTGGAAGTGTACCCCAGCCCCTGTTTAAAAAAAACAGTCAGGATTGTTTCTTTTTAACCGCGTAAATTCTATACTCAATGAAGGTGATTGGCAGCAATCGGGTGGGGTACCGTGGATCAGGCAATTATTGATCGTATAACCGAGGGCATGGCGTACGAGGCCGCGCGAGAAGCGCCGCCGGAGGGTTTTCCCAAGCTGCCCAAGATTCCGGGTGGGCGCTATGTAGATCCTGACTTCCAGGCGCTGGAGCATGAGCGCCTGTGGCGCCGGTCTTGGTTGTATGCCGGGCATATTGATGAGTTTCCCAAGTCCGGCAGCTTCAAGATGTTCACGCGTACCGGATCACCGATATTTCTGATCCGTGGCCGCGATGACGAAGTGCGCGCCTTCTACAACACCTGTCAGCACCGTGGTGGCCCGTTGGTCAAAGAAGACTGCGGCGCCGTGCGTAGCCTGGTGTGCGGCTATCACGGCTGGGCGTATGACTTCACTGGCAAACTGATCAATCTACGAGACCGTCGCGATTTCAACGATTTCGATGACTCCGAGCATCACCTGAAGACGGTTCGTTGTGAGCGTTTCGGCAACTGGTTGTTCATCAACGAAGACGCCGATGCCGAGCCACTGATCGATTCGTTGGGACCGGTCGCAGATCACTTTGCACATTTTGAGATCGACACGCTGCGTTTGATCGAGAGCGAGTCGTTCGACGTCGATTGCAATGTCAAAGTGATCCAGGACGCTTTCCTTGAAGTCTATCACTTGCGATCGATTCATCAAAAAACGGTCGACAGATTTCTGGACCATACCGGCACCAGCATCACGTTGTGGAAGAACGGCCACTCGCTCATGGTGACGCCAAACCGTCGCCCGGATTGGGTGGACCCTGGTACTGTGGGTATGGCGGAAATCCCCACCATGCCTGAAGTGGTCCGCACGAATAACTTCTCATACAACATTTATCCGAACATTGTGACCCCAACGGCGAATACTGGCATGCCATTCATCGTGTTCTGGCCGCTGACCGAGAATACGATGCGATTGGACGTGCACTGGTTTGCCCCAGGCGAGCCGGGCGAACAGCGCGACCCGCTGTGGGATACGCGTATCGAGAACTTTGATCGTATCCTCGAAGAAGACACGCAGTTCGCACCGCAGATTCAGGCTTCCGTGGAGTCACCGGGTTTCGATGGTGTACCGCTGAATTATCAGGAGCGTCGCATCTATCATTGGCACGAGGAGCTTGACCGGCGTATTGGCCTTGGCAATGTGCCGGACGCGTTAGCCGTCGAGCCGGTGCTTGCGCCATTTGTGACTGACGAATGACCATTGGGATTAGCGCGCTATCGGTATATCTGCCGCGCAGCAGAATATCGCGATCGGCGATAGCCGACGCCCATCGATGGGCTGTGCCCACGCTGGCGGCGCGCGGCAAAGGCACCATAAGCGCCGCGAATTGGGATGAAGACAGCGTGACCATGGCACACGAGGCAGCCCGCCGAGTTACGCTCACTCATACGCCAACGGCGCTGCAGTTTTGCTCGACCAGCATGCCATTCGCAGATCGCTCGCATGCCGCATTGCTGAACGAAGCGCTGCAGCTGGATAGTCACAACCGTACGCAAGACCTCGGCGCCTGTGCACGCGCCGCAAGCTCCGCGCTCTACGCCGAGCTTGCGCAAGGTCAGCGCGGTACGCTAATCATGGCTGCAGAAAAACGTCTTGCTAAGCCCGCCAGCACTCAGGAGATTTCTCAGGGCGATGCGGCGGCGGCCCTGATCACGGGCAGCGATGATCTGCTGGCGGAATATGTTGCAGGCCGCACGTTCGCGACCGACTTTGTCGACCACTACCGTCGTGCAGACAGCGATTTTGACTATGCGTTCGAAGACCGCTGGGTACGCGATGAATTTTATCTGGCCGATGCCCCGACGTTGATTCGTGACTTACTTGCCGACAACGCGATTGCTGCGAGCGAGGTGTCGCAACTCGTAATCAACGCACCGCTTCGGGTGCGCAGCAAGATCGCGCAGCTTTGCGGATTAACGGACGCGGATGTGGGTTTGACGTCCGACGCCGAGGTTGGTGGCACCGGTTGCGTCGCGCCGCTACTGGGTTTGGCCGAAGCGCTGCCGCGGGCCAGCGCGGGCTCTTGTATTGTCTGCGTGACCTTCGGTCAGGGCGTTGACGTGCTCGTATTGCGGGCCACCGCCAACGCGAGTCAATGCACCGCGTTCGGTGATGCCCTTGCGACGGGAGAGCGGGACGACAACTATCTGCGTTACCTGAGTCATCGCGGATTGATTGCAATGGATTGGGGCAAGCGCGCCGAACGTGACGTTCGCACCGCACAAAGCGCCTACTACCGCCAGCGCGACCAGATTAGCGGTCTGGTCGGTGGCAAATGCACGGCGTGTGGCACGGCTCAGTTCCCGCGTACCAAAGCGTGTGTCAACCCGGAGTGCCGCGAGTTCGCGGCGCAAACCCCGTATGCTTTTGCGGATTTGACCGGCACCATCAAGTCGTTCACCGAAGACTGGCAGGCGTATTCACCCGCACCGCCATTGATCTACGGCAACATTGTCTTCGAAGGCGGTGCCAACATCATGATGCAGTTCTCGGACACGAGCGAAGGCTCAGTCAGCGTTGGTGACTCGGTTGGGATGCACTTTCGTATCAAGGACATTGATCGCGCGCGCGGCTACCAGCGCTATTTCTGGAAAGCGATCCCAGTGAGGGGAGGCTGACATGGCTGAAGGTATTCGTGACAAGGTTGCCGTGATCGGCATGGGCTGCTCGCAGTTCGGCGAGCGTTGGGACATGAGTGCCGCGGACCTGATGGTCGAGGCGTTCGCCGAAGGCATCGCTGATGCGGGCATCGATCGCGATGACATTGAGGCAGCATGGCTTGGCGTGTTTTTTGACGAGCAGAACATTGGCAAATCCGCTATTCCGCTGAGCAACGCACTGCGATTGAATAACGTCCCCGTTACCCGCGTGGAGAACCTATGTGCAACCGGCACCGAGGCGTTTCGCGGTGCGGTCTATGCCGTTGCTTCCGGCGCTTGTGATATTGCGCTGGCGCTTGGGGTTGAGAAGCTCAAGGACACCGGGTTCTCCGGCTTGCCCGAGCGCACCCACGGTACCTTTGAGGATCTTTGGCTGCCGAACAGCACAGCACCTGGTGCGTTCGCGCAGCTAGCCAGTGCCTATAGCCACCGTCACGGCATTTCCATGGACGAGCTCAAACGTGCGATGGCGCACGTGTCTGTAAAGAGTCATGACAATGGCGCGAAGAATGCCAAGGCACACCTACGGCGCAAGATTACAAAGGAACAGGTATTGAACGCACCGCCAGTGGCCTACCCGCTGGGCGTGCTCGATTGTTGCGGGGTGAGCGATGGTGCTGCATGTGCGATCGTTGCGCGTCCCGAGATTGCGCGCAAACTTGGCAAGACGGATGTTGTCGGGGTCAAATCACTGCAGCTATCGATTAGCAATGGCGTAGAGGCGTCGCACAGCTCGTGGGATGGCTCTTATACGATGACCACACAACGGGCGTCGTCGCGAGCCTACGAAGAGGCGGGAATCAGCAATCCCGAGAAAGACCTCGGGATGATCGAAGTACACGATTGTTTCTCGATCACCGAACTCGTCGTGATGGAAGACCTTGGCCTGTCTGCACCGGGACAGGCTGTGAACGACATCCTCAATGGCCGCTACGATGCGGATGGCGTCGTGCCATGCCAGATCGACGGTGGCCTGAAATGTTTCGGTCATCCGATCGGCGCAAGTGGTTTACGTATGTTGTACGAGGTTTATTTGCAGTTGCTTGGTCGCGCCGGTGAGCGACAGTTGGACCATGTCGACTTCGGGCTAACACATAACCTCGGAGGCATTCCTAACCGCAATGTCGCGAGCATTTCGGTTTTGGGAGGACTGTCATGAGCGCACGCGCTCCAGAAGATGCAGCCAATGACGAGCTGCGCTACGGGTTCACGGACGAGCAGTTGGTAGAGATGCCGCTGGTCTTTGCCGAGGATCTGCTTAAGGACAAAGTCTTCCTGCTGTCGGGCGGCGGCAGTGGGATAGGCCGCGCGACGGCATTTGTGCTCACGCGCCTGGGTGCCAAGGTGATGATCTGCGGCCGCCGCGAGGAGCGACTCATCGATACTGCGCAGAGTATTGAATCGCATCTTGGCAAACGGGTTGGCTATCACGCGATGACGATTCGAGATGCCGAGCAAGTTGAGCAACTCATCGATGCCACGTGGGATCAATTTGGCGGCCTCGACGTGGTCGTGAACAACGGCGGCGGGCAATTCCCGCAAGATGCGATCGACTTTAGCGTCAAAGGCTGGAACGCGGTCATCGATACGAATCTCAACGGTACCTGGTACATGATGCAATCTGCGGCTCGCCGCTGGAAGGCAGAGGGTAAGCCCGGCCACATTATCAATGTCGTAGCGGTGATCGGACGTGGCATGCCACAGGTAGCGCACACCTGCGCGGCCCGGGCCGGTGTGATCTATCTGTCCAAGACGGTCTCTACAGAATGGGCGCCGCTGAATATTCAGGTCAACTGTGTGGCACCTGGCTCCATCAGTACCGAGGGTCTCAATGTGTACAAGCCGGAAGTCGCGGCGATGTTCCAGTACGCAAACCCCATGCATCGTTTCGGCGATGCCAACGATATTGCCCAGGCGATCGTCTATCTAGCGGCGCCATCTGGCAAATTCATTACCGGCGAGGTACTCGCGGTTGACGGCGGCGCGCAGCAGCACGGTGAGAATTGGTCAGCGGGTATTCCTGACTACTTCAAGGTGCACGGTCGCTAGACAAGGAGCTTCAGATGGTCGACAGCACACTAAAGAGAATTCCCCGGCATCAGTTGCCGGATGAATTTACGCTTGCATGGGACACGCTCAACGGCCTGACGGGTGAACCAGCTTTCGTTGAAGCTTTCGCAACCGCGCCGCACGTTTTGCGGTTCGTGATGGGTGACTTCTACGAGAATCTGTTCTTCGGCGGCAAGGTAGACCAGCGCTACAAACAGCTCGTTCGCTTGCGGCTGTCGGCACTGCACGGTTGCCTGACGTGTAACAAGCAAAACACTAACGGCATGTCAGATGCGGGATTCAACCAAGGCCAGATCGACGCGGTGATGGGCGACTATGCAACCTGCGATGAACTGGAGCCGGCCGACAAGGCCGTGCTGCGCTACGCGGACCAGGTGGCATTGACGAATCACGATGGCAAGCTTGATGAAGCACTGACCGACGAGCTGCGCGGGTATTTCGGTAGCGCAGGTATATGCGAGCTTGGCACGGTCATGGCCGTTATCTCCGGCATGGCCAAGTTGTCGTTTGTGCTGGACCTTGTCGAGAAAGAAAGCTACTGCGAGTTCGCGAACGGTTAGGCAGTGCATGCGGTCGTCCGTTATCCCGATCGCATAATGGCGATACCTGTGCGGTCATCGAGAGTCTAATTTGTATTGCTGATCGGTCACGTTTCTAACGGTCGATTTCGTTATGAGTACGCCAACCCACAGTTTGTGATCACGCAGGACAGTGTGCTGATGGGTACCTCTCATGGTCGTTGGCGGCAGGGACGCCGCCACCGAGCGTACACGGACGTATTCACAGCGTGCCTTGAGAGGTACCCATCAGCACGCTGGCCGCCAATAAGGCGCCGGCGAAGTCCAGTAGGTCGGCATCCCGATCGCACGATATGCTTCTCAAAACGAACCCTGCGGGTTCTGACTGTTTTGAGAAACACATAGCACACTCGCGACACCTGGCTGGTCATTTCGTCGCGAGGCGTCCCTCAGCGTGCTGGCCGACAACAAGGGGCGGGTCTCTGTTCGAGCAAATCCAGTAGGTCGGCGTTCGACTGCACGATAGGTTGCTTGAGGCGTCTGACGACCGGTGGCCGGGCGTCTCGCCATTGCCAGGGCTGGCTACTCAAGCTCCAGCAGCGCCTTGGGGAGGGTGGCTTCGAGTTGCGTCAGTGGGTAGTCGGGGTAGCGCTGCTGA
>JBCCCC010000095.1:0-12824 GCA_039033695.1 Pseudomonadota bacterium
CTTGCGAGAGCAGGGCAGGCAGCGTCCGGGGTCGACGACTCGCAGTAATGGCGCAGCGCCAGCGACGACCGCCGATGAGAAGCAGGCCGCCGTATCGCGCCTGATTCAGGTCTACGCGCTGCGAGGCCATCAGATAGCGGACATTGATCCGCTCGGGCTCATGGAGCGACATGTGCCGAGCGTACTTCGTTTCGACTTCCTCGGTCTGGACAATGCCGATATGGATCGTGAGTTCTATACCGGCGGGCTGGCTGGTACTGGCCATGACCGGATGAAGTTGCGTGACATTCTGGCACTGCTAAAGACGATCTACTGTGGCAAGACGGGCGCAGAGTTTGCACATGTTTCCCGCAGCAGGGAGCGACTTTGGCTGCGTGAGCAATTCGAGGCGCGTATTACCAAGCCCCTGGATCTGGACGAGAAGCGCTGGTTACTCAAGCAGCTCACGCGCGCGGAAACCCTGGAACGCTACCTGCACACCAAGTACGTCGGCCAGAAGCGATTCTCCCTCGAGGGCGGCGAGAGCCTGATCCCGATGCTTGACCGGCTGATTCAGGATGGCGGTGCCGCCGGCATCAAGGAATGCGTCTTCGGTATGGCGCATCGCGGTCGCATTAATGTGCTGGTCAACGTGTTGGGCAAGGCTCCGCAGGAGTTGTTCTCGGAGTTCGAAGGCGAGTACGACCTCGACGAGGTCACCGGTTCTGGCGACGTTAAATACCATAAGGGTTTCTCGGCGGATATGAAAACGCCGGGCGGCAACGTGCATTTGTCGATGGCGTTTAATCCCTCCCATCTCGAGATCGTAAATCCGGTCGTCGAAGGTTCCGTGCGCGCGCGTCAGCTGCGACGCGGCGACAACTCGGGCAAAACCATTTTGCCGATCCTGATACATGGTGATGCTGCATTTGCAGGGCAGGGTGTGGTGACCGAGACGTTCCAGATGTCGCAAGTGCCGAGCTTTGCGACGGGCGGCACCATACATATTGTTATCAATAACCAAATTGGCTTTACCACGAGTGACCCTGCTGATGCGCGTTCAACGCCGTACTGCAGCGACGTTGCCAAGATGATTGAAGCGCCGATCTTCCATGTGAACGGTGATGATCCTGAGTCGGTCGTGCGCGTGACACGGCTTGCGCTGGAGTACCGGCAGAAGTACCGCAAGGATGTCGTGATCGATCTCGTGTGCTATCGCCGTCTCGGACACAATGAGGCGGATGAGCCTGCTGCTACGCAGCCGCTGATGTATAAAGTGATTCGCGAGCACCCGAGCACGCGCACCTTATACGCGCAGCAACTTGAGAAAGAAGGCGCTATCGAGGAGGGTGATGCTGACGGCATCGTTGAGCGCTACCGTGCCCGCCTCGATGACGGACGGCCCGTACCGCGGGCGTTGCTGGGCATGATCGGCAATGAGTACACCATTGACTGGTCACCATATATCAGTGGCGATTTGCTCAGCACTGCTGACACGGCGATCGATAAAGATCAGGTCGAGCAGTTCGGCAAGGTCATTGTCACGATTCCAGAGAGCATCACGCCGCACTCGCGCGTCGCCAAGATTATCGAAGCGCGCAAGGCAATGCTGGCCGATCAACAACCGATGGATTGGGGTTTCGCCGAGACCATGGCGTACGCCAGTTTGTTGGCGGATGGTTTTGATGTGCGTCTGACAGGCCAGGACAGCGGGCGCGGCACGTTTTTCCATCGCCACGCTGTGGTTCATGGCCAGGCCAAGGGCAAGGAGTATGTGCCGCTCGAACACGTCGTCGATCGGCCTGCGGCCTTTACTGTGACCGATTCGCTGCTGTCGGAAGAGGCAGTCATGGGCTTTGAATACGGCTACGCGACGACCGAACCACGCACCTTGGTGATCTGGGAGGGGCAATTCGGTGACTTTGCCAATGGCGCCCAGGTCGTCATTGATCAGTTCATCAGCTCCGGCGAAGCCAAGTGGGGTCGCCTGTGCGGATTGACCTTGTTCCTACCTCACGGTTACGAAGGACAGGGCCCAGAGCATTCGTCTGCGAGACTAGAACGGTTCCTGCAGTTGTGCGCAGAGCACAACATGCAGGTTTGTGTGCCGTCTACGCCGGCGCAGATGTTCCATATGATCCGTCGCCAGATGCTGCGCTCGGTGCGCAAGCCGCTCATCGTGCTGACGCCCAAGAGTTTGCTGCGCCATCGTCAATCAGTGTCGCCGCTGCGCACGCTCACTGATGGCAGCTTCGAGTTGTTGATCGATGAAGTCGAAGACCTGCCGGTCAATGATGTGAAGCGTGTCGTTTTTTGCAGTGGCAAGGTTTACTACGACCTGCTGGAAAGGCGCCAGAAGGAAGACATCAAGGATGTCGCGCTGGTGCGCATTGAACAGCTGTACCCGTTCCCGATCGACGAGTATGCATCTGTCGTTACGCGCTATCCGCACGCGGAGACTGTCATCTGGTGTCAGGAAGAGCCGCGTAACCAGGGTGCCTGGTATCAGATTCGCCACCGCCTGCAGGAGCCCTTGCGAGCACGACACCAACTGCACTACGTCGGTCGTGCCGGTGCTGCAGCGCCTGCTGCCGGTATCCCCAAGTTACATGCTATTCAGCAGACTCAGCTGGTCGAGAAATCGCTGGGCCTTGCGCCGCTGATCGACGAGATTGATCGCTAGCCGAAAAACGCATAAGCCTGCACCGCCAATTAATCAGAGAAACACTATGTCAACCGAAGTTAAAGTCCCCCAGTTACCCGAGTCTGTTGCTGACGCAACGCTTGTGGCGTGGCACAAAAAAGCCGGCGATGCCGTGAAGCGGGATGAGAATCTTGTCGACCTTGAGACCGACAAGGTTGTTCTTGAAGTGCCGTCGCCGACAGACGGGGTGCTAAAGGAAATCAAAGTAGCCGACGGCGCAACCGTGGTCAGCGGAGACTTGATTGCGGTGGTTGAAGCCGGTGCGGCGCCGGCTAAGCAAGCGCAAGATGAGGCGCCAGCAAAGCCTGCCGCAAAAGCAGAGGCCCCGGCCGCTGCTCCGTCGTCTGATAGTGCTGGCAGGGCGAGCAACAAGCTCAGCCCCGCGGTGCGCAGATTGGTTGAAGAGCACGATCTCGATGTGTCGCGGATCGCTGGCTCCGGGCGTGACGGTCGCATCACGAAAGCGGATGTGATGCATCATCTGGATTCCGAAGACGACGAGACAGCAGAGGATATGCCAGGCTCAGCTGGCGTTAGCGTGCCATCGTCGGCGCGCACCGAGCAGCGGGTGCCGATGACACGACTGCGCGCCACTATTGCCGATCGTATGGTTGCCGCGCAACAAAACGCCGCGATGCTGACAACATTCAACGAGGTCGATCTGACCGAAGTGATCGCATTGCGTGCTCGCTACAAGGATGCGTTCACTGAGGCGCATGGTGTGAAACTCGGCTTCATGTCGTTCTTCGTGCGCGCAGCCGTAGAAGCACTGCGTAAATTCCCGTTGGTCAACGCGTCTGTCGATGGCAAGGACATCGTCTATCACGACTACCACGACATCGGTATTGCGGTATCTACCGAAAGAGGTCTGTTGGTGCCTGTCCTGCGTGACGCCGGGCTCATGAGTTTCGCGCAAATCGAGAGTGGCATTGCAGACTACGGCAAGCGTGCACGGGAAGGCTCGATCAGTATTGACGACCTTACTGGAGGCACATTCACGATCACCAACGGCGGCATTTTTGGTTCGATGATGTCAACGCCTATTCTGAATCCGCCGCAAAGCGCCATTCTCGGTATGCATTCGATCATGGACCGGCCGGTCGCGGTCAACGGCAACGTTGAGATTCGCAAGATGATGTATCTGGCGATGTCTTATGACCACCGGATTATCGACGGAAAGGAAGCCGTGCAGTTCGTCGTTGCGATCAAGAATGCATTGGAAGATCCGGGCCGGCTGCTACTGCAGGTTTAATCTTTTTTTTGCCTGGCGTCGTCGCGAGGCCTGTAACGAGTTAACGAATACTATGAGTGACCAATACGATGTCGTGGTAATTGGCGGCGGACCCGCCGGTTATCCTGCTGCGATTCGCGCTGCCCAACATGGTTTGCGCGTGGCCTGTATCGACGGATGGAAAAACTATGATGATAGCCATGCATTTGGTGGCACCTGCCTGAACGCCGGTTGTATTCCGTCCAAGGCATTGCTGGAGTCTTCAGAACTCTATCATCGCGCGCAGCACGAATTCGGCAGCCACGGCATCGATGTGTCGTCCGTGAGCCTCGATCTCGATGCGATGCAAAAGCGCAAGGCTGGCATCGTCAAGCAATTGACGTCGGGAATTGGCGCGCTGTTCAAATCGAATAAAGTGGACGGCTTGGTTGGCCACGGAAAACTACTGGCCAACAACAAGGTTGAGTTCACACCCGTCAAGGGCGATGTGCGCACCCTGACGGCCAAGCATGTGATATTGGCGTCTGGGTCGCAGCCTATCGAGTTGCCGGGTATGGCATTCGACGGTGAACACATTGTCGATTCATGGGGCGCGCTGGAATTCGATAAGGTGCCCGCGAAGCTCGGTGTCATCGGGGCTGGCGTTATCGGGCTGGAGCTTGGCAGCGTGTGGGCGCGCCTGGGTTCGGAGGTGACGGTGCTAGAAGCGATGCCTGACTTCCTGGCGATGGTGGATCGACAGATCGCCAAAGACGCAGAACGCCAATTCAAGAAGCAGGGTCTGGATATTAAGCTGGGTGCCAAGGTGTCTAGCGCCGAGGTTACCGACGGCAGCGTCAATGTGACTTATGCAGAAGGCGACGACACGCAAACGACGGCGTTTGATCGGTTGGTCGTGGCTGTCGGGCGCCGTCCGCACACCGACAGTCTGTTTGCCGAGGACACAGGCATCAAGGTCGATGAGCGCGGATTCATTGTGGTTGATGATGAGTGCCGAACCGGCGTGGCCAATGTGTACGCGGTTGGTGACTGCGTGCGCGGTCCGATGCTCGCGCACAAGGGCACAGAGGAAGGCGTCATGGCGGCTGACCTGATTGCCGGCGAGGTGGCCGAGGTTAACTACGATGTGATCCCCTCGGTGGTTTACACGGCGCCGGAGATTGCGTGGGTCGGCAAGACTGAAGAACAGGTGAAGGCTTCAGGTCGTGAATACAAGACAGGTACCTTTCCTTTCGCGGCTAGCGGCCGCGCTAAAGCGATGGAGCAAGCGTCGGGCATGGTCAAGATTGTCAGTGCGACCGACGATGACGAGATTCTTGGCGTGCACATCGTGGGGCCGATGGCCGGTGAGCTTATCGGTGAGCTGGTGCTTGCCATGGAGTTCCGCGCCAGCACTGAGGATATTCAGCGAACGGTGCACGCGCACCCGACATTGTCTGAGGCGGTACACGAGGCAAGCCTTAGTGCTGACAAGCGCGCATTGCACGCAATAAACCGCTAAAGCCGGCAGTTAGCTGATTCGCGAGACCCGCGTTACGCCGGGCAGTTGCGTGAGCTTGTTGAGCGCACGGCTGAGACGTTCCAGGCCGTCCACTTCAGCACGAACGTTGACGACGGCCGACAGCGTGCGATCATCGCTGTGCGATTCGTTTCCGAGGATGCGAATCGCCTCGTCGCTGAGGACACCGCTCACATCCTTGAGTAAACCATGACGATCCGCCGCTTCGATTCGAATGCTCACGGGGTAACGGGCCTGCTCATCGGCTTGCCATGACACATCGATCAGTCGCTCCGGATGTGACACCGAAAGCCGCTTGACACTGCCACAGCCGGCGCGATGGATGGTGATACCGCGGCCTTGCGTAATGTAGCCTTGGATCGACTCGGGCGGCACTGGGTTGCAACAGCCGGCAAACTGCGTGAGCACCGAATCGGTACCGTTAACGATGACCGACCCACCGCCGCTGGGTTTGTGTCTCCGACTGCGTTTTGACGGCGCCGCGGGTGCCTCGGGTGGCGCAATCAATTGTTGCGCAGCGTTGAACACCGATGCGGTCGTAATGTCGCCGAAACCTAGCGCTACGCAGAGGTCATCCGTGCTGGCGAAGCCCATTTTTTCGGCGATCTTGGAAATCGGCAGATCGCGAATGCTCAAGCGCTGTAGTTCCCGCTCCAGGTGCTCACGGCCCTGGCGACGATTGACGTCGCGATCCTGCTGGCGAAACCAGCTGCGAACCTTGGTGCGATTGCGTGACGAGACAAGAAAACCGCTGCGTGGCGATAACCAGTCACGACTAGGTTGCGGCTCCTTACCCGTGATGATCTCAATGCGATCGCCATTCTCGATCGTATAGGTAAGTGTCACGATCCGCCCGTTCGCGCGCGCACCTTTGCAGCGGTGGCCGATCTCGGTGTGCACCTGATAGGCAAAGTCCAACGGCGTGGCACCCGCCGGCAAGTCGACAATGTCGCCGCGTGGCGTGATGGCATACACACGATCGTTAAACAGGCCGTCACTGAGATTCTCAAGCATGTCGGTGTTGCCCGATGCCGCGTCGTCTTGCTCAAGCAGCTGCCGCAACCACGTGATCTTCTGCTCAAAAACCGCGTTGCCGGCGCCGCCTTCCTTATAGCGCCAGTGCGCCGCGACACCCAGTTCAGCCTGGCGGTGCATATCATGGGTTCGGATCTGGATCTCCAGCGGTCGTCCTTCTGGTCCGAATACGGCGGTGTGCAGCGACCGGTAATTGTTGCCCTTGGGGTTGGCGATGTAGTCGTCAAACTCCTCGCGAATGTAGGGCCAGCGATTGTGCACAACGCCCAGCGCCGTATAACACTCTGTGATGCTATCGACCATGATGCGAACAGCGCGGACATCGAACAACTGGTCGAGTGAAACCTGCTTGCGCTGCATCTTGCGATAGATCGAATAGATATGTTTCGGGCGACCGGTGATGTCTGCCTTGACGCCAGCATCGATCATCAGCTGGTTCAGCTCGTGGGTAACGGCGCCGATGTAGTGCTCGCGCTCAGCACGCCGGCCATCGAGCTGCCGGGCGATTTCCTGATAGTCCGTTGGTTGTAAATAGCGGAAGGCGAAGTCCTCAAGTTCCCACTTCAGCTGCCAGATGCCGAGGCGATTAGCGAGCGGTGCGAATATCTCACGCGTGTCGCGCGCCAGCATGATTTGCTCGTCTCGCGGCGCATCTCGAGCGCCGCGCAGGTCGACCAGTTGCGCGGCAATACGCACGATGACCAGACGGTAGTCGTTCACGACCGCGAGCAACATGCGCCGGAGCGCTTCGCCTTGCGCGGCCGGCAGTTGCTCGCCCGGCGTCCATTGGCCTGGCAACGACAACTCAAACAGCTGCATCAGGTCTTTGCCGTACTGCGCGATTTCGGAACCGGCATTTTTCGCGATGGCATTGCGGCTGATGGCGCCTGCGCGCAGGAAAGGGCTCAATTCTGCGGTCACGGCCAGCGCGTCCCCCAGGCCCAGCGCAATCGCAATCTCCGCCATTTGTTTTGCACTGTCGCCTAAAGCCGACGGGTGCTTTGCGTACAGCGTCTGGCACCATTGCGCCACGGCAGGCGACAACGGCGCTGCCGCTTGGCTGGTGATCGTTGATTCGGCTTCTGACACAGTCAATGCTCCGCGTGTTGTCAGTGCGATATACGGGAAGCTACAAGGACGATTAAACGGTATCATAGATGCCTGTGATTGCCAGTTGCGATGGCACCTTGTGCGTGCCGGCTGGTCTGTATATCCAACAAGCCCGGATGCGACCGGGTATTGGATGATGGAGATGACAATGAATTCAACAACGATTGCTGCAAAGACGCTCTTTTGCCTGCTTGCGACGGCGCCTTACCTGGCATCGCAGGCGATGGCCGCCGAGCTGGATCTGAATCTCAATGATGACGCCGCGCGCCTTACCTATGCATGGGATATCAGCCCGCGTGACCTGCGTCTGGATGCCGGTTGGCTTCATCACCAGGATCGCGGTGATGTCATCAACTTTGGGTTGCACCTGACCGGCGAGGCGTCCGGCGGCAGCAATCCGTTGGAGGGTGGTTTGGGTGGCAAGCTGTTTTACGTTGACCCGGACAGTGTTGGTTTGGATGCAACTGCCGTTGCGCTAGGTGGGTTTTTGAAATACACGCTGCCCGACTACGACCGCATCAATGCCTATGCGCATGTGTACTTCGCACCGGATGTGCTGGTGTTTGGTGATGGTGAGCGCTACCAGGAGTTTGAGGCGCGTATCGGATACAACGTGTTGCGCGAGGCGGACATCTACCTTGGCATGCGCTACAGCAATATCAGGTTTGAACCGGGCGGCAGCGTGACCATGGATAACGGTTTGCATGCCGGTATTCAATTGCGCTTTTGAGCGCTGTGTCAGAGCTTCCGTCAGTTAACACGCCGATATAGTCGAGAGGTCGTATGGCAGGTCATAGCAAGTGGGCAAACATTCAGCATCGGAAGGGTGCCCAGGATAAAAAACGCGGCAAGATGTTTACCAAGCTCATCCGCGAGATCACTGTTGCCGCGCGCATGGGTGGGGGAGATGTCGATGCAAACCCAAGATTGCGACTGGCGATCGACAAGGCGAAATCCCAGAGCATGCCGAAGGACAACATCGAGCGTGCCGTAAAGCGCGGCTCCGGCGATTTGGACGGCGATGATTACATAGAGATTCGTTATGAAGGCTATGGCCCCGGCGGCACGGCGGTGATGGTTGATTGCATGACGGATAACCGCAATCGTACGGTTGCCGAAGTGCGCCACGCGTTTTCCAAGTTTGGTGGCAATCTCGGTGCCGACGGTTCTGTGGCATATCTGTTCTCGCACGTCGGCCTGCTGTCGTTTCCGCCTGGCAGCAACGAAGATGCTGTGATGGAAGTGGCGATCGAGGCTGGTGCGGAGGACGTGATCGTTGCTGATGATAAATCGATCGAGGTGCTCACCAGCCCGGCAGAATTCGAGAGTGTCCGCGATGCGATGAGTGCGGCCGGGCGGTCACCGGAATCCGCCGAGCTCACTATGTATGCGTCAACCTCATCGCCGTTGGCGCGCAAAGAAGCGGAGTCGATGATGAAGTTGCTCGATACGCTTGAGGATCTTGACGACGTGCAGAACGTCTATAGCAACGCGGATATCGCCGATGATGTTCTGGCTGCGCTTGCGGGTTGACGGATGACAATGGTGACCTCGCGCATTCTTGGCATTGACCCCGGGTCGCGTATCACCGGCTACGGCATAGTGGACTACGCCGGGGATAAGCCATCACTCATTGAGGCTGGTGTTATCCGCGCGGCCGAAGGCGATTTCAATGATCGTCTCGCATTGATTTATCGTTCAGTGAAGGCACTGATTGAGCGCCTGCAACCGGATCAGCTGTCGGTCGAGCAGGTGTTCGTCAGTCGCAACGCCGGTACTGCACTGAAACTGGGTGCGGCACGTTCAGCCGCGATTTGTGCGAGTTTCTCGCACAACATTGCTATTGCTGAGTACACGCCGCGTGAGATCAAGCTGGCAGTGACAGGCAGCGGTAGCGCGAGCAAGGAACAGGTCCAGCATATGATGAGGTTACTGCTGTCGGTAACAGACAAGCTGCAGGCCGATGCGGCCGACGCATTGGCGGTCGCGGTATGTCATGCCAACAGCAGCCGCTTGCAACGCCGGCTGGCCGCAGCAGGACGTTCGGCATGATCGGCTACATTAGCGGCACGCTGGTTTCCAAGCAGCCGCCACATACGGTCATCGACGTTGGCGGCATCGGCTACGACGTTGAGGCACCAATGTCGACGTTCTTCGAGCTGCCGGCAGTCGGCAGCCCAGTAAAGCTGCTCACGCACTTTCTCGTGCGCGAAGACGCACAGCTATTGTACGGCTTCGCCACGGAAGAGGAGCGTTCGCTGTTTCGCGGATTGCTAAAGGTGTCGGGTGTCGGTGCTCGCATTGCGCTGGCGATCTTGTCGGGCATTAGTGTCGCCGGCTTCCGTCGTTGTGTTGAGTTTGACGATACAGCAGCGCTAATCAAGGTGCCGGGCATTGGCAAGAAGACGGCCGAGCGGCTCATCGTCGAGATGCGCGACCGGCTGGATATGCCGGCTGGTGCAATGACAACTCAAGCGCCCGCTGTAGCGCCGGCCAACGATGGTCGGGGAGAGGCTTTCCACGCGCTGCTGGCGCTGGGTTACCGCGACGCCGAGGTGCGTAAGTTACTCGCCGTCGTCGAGAAGGGCGGTGAAGCAGACAGCGCCGAGGACTATATTCGACTGGCTTTGAAGCAGGCAGCAGGTTAGCGCTATGGACGAAACCGACCGACTTATTGGCGCTGAAAGCGTCAAGGACGATACGGTCTTCGATCGTGCTATCCGTCCCAAGAAGTTGGCCGACTATGTCGGTCAGCCGGCGGTCAAAGCACAAATGGAGATATTCGTGGGCGCCGCACGCCAGCGAGATGAGGCGTTGGATCATGTGTTGATCTTTGGTCCTCCCGGGCTCGGCAAGACAACATTGGCGCATATTGTCGCGAATGAGTTGAACGTCAGCCTGAAACAGACTTCGGGGCCGGTCCTCGAGCGGCCTGGAGATCTGGCGGCAATACTGACAAATCTTGAGCCAAATGATGTGTTATTCGTCGACGAGATACACAGGCTGAGCCCGGTTGTCGAGGAGGTCTTGTACCCTGCCATGGAAGACTTTCAGCTCGATATCATGATTGGGGAAGGTCCTGCAGCACGTTCAATCAAACTCGATTTGCCGCCGTTCACGCTGGTCGGCGCGACGACGCGCGCCGGTTTGTTAACGTCGCCGTTGCGCGACCGCTTCGGAATTGTGCAACGGCTTGAGTTCTACTCGGCCGAAGAGCTCACGGCGATTGTTACGCGCTCGGCTGACATATTGAATGTGCCGGTTGAGCCGGCTGGCGCACAATTGATTGCACTGCGCTCGCGCGGCACGCCGCGGATCGCCAATCGTTTGCTGCGACGAGTCCGCGACTACGCCGAGGTCAAGTCAAACGGCACTGTTGACAAGGCGTCGGCGACGGCGGCGATGGATATGCTGGAAGTCGACCCGCATGGCTTCGATGCGATGGACCGGCGCTTGTTGTTGACCATCATCGAGAAGTTCGACGGTGGGCCGGTAGGTGTCGATAGCCTGGCGGCGGCGATCGGTGAGGAGCGCGGCACGATCGAGGATGTGCTTGAGCCCTACCTGATTCAACAGGGGTTCATGATGCGCACCGCACGCGGCCGTGTTGCGACGCGCAACGCCTATTTGCATTTCGGCCTGCCGCTACCGATGCAGCCAGCCTCACCAGAGCTGTCGCTGTTTGATGAGGACAACTGATTACAGGGAACTTTAGTGCCATCGTCACAAGTCTATTGCGACGAGCGCATGTCGAGGCACGACTCACCCCATTTACGCCTGCGCGCTGATGAGTGCGAAAGCTACGGAGCAATCTAATCCATGGAAAATAAAGAATTGTCGATATGGCATCTTGTGCTGGATGCCAGCCTGGTGGTGCAACTGGTGATGCTGTTGCTGCTGCTGGCATCCGTATATTCGTGGTACATCATCATCAACAAGCGCCGTTTGCTCAGTCGTGCGCAAAGTGTCGCAGACAAATTCGAGTCGGCGTTCTGGTCGGGTTCTGACTTGTCGTCGCTGTATCGCACGGTGACTTCAGGCAAAGGCAGCGGTCCAGGTATGCCGGCAATATTTGAGAGTGGTTTTCGCGAGTTCAGCCGCTTGTCACAACAAGGTGATGCGTCGCCGGAGCGCACCGTCGAGACGGCACGACGCGCGATGCGTGTCAGCCTGACTCGTGAGACGGACAATCTGGAGCATGGTCTGGCGATGCTGGCAACCATCGGCTCCACCAGCCCGTACGTCGGATTGTTTGGCACGGTCTGGGGCATTATGAACTCATTTACGAGCCTGGGCAGCGGCACGCAGGTGGCGACCCTGCAGACGGTCGCGCCCGGCATCGCAGAGGCCTTGGTAGCAACGGCCATGGGATTGTTCGCGGCGATTCCGGCCGTGATTTTCTACAATCGCAACGCCGACCGGCTGGGTCGCATTGAGTCGCGCTTTGAAACCTTCGTCGAGGAATTTCTGAGCATTCTCGAGCGGCACGCGCAGCGCACAACGAATGCGGCGGATACCCGATGAGTGCCAACAAGCGCCGCTTGATGGGTGAAATCAACGTCGTGCCATACATTGACGTGATGCTGGTCTTGCTAATTATCTTTATGGTGACCGCGCCGCTGCTGACGCAAGGGATTGAGGTCAATCTGCCTGAGGCTGATGCGGCGCCGCTCGATGGCTCGCTAACCGATGATGAGTTGCCCATTGTCCTGTCTGTTGATCGCGATGGCGCGTTGTACCTGAACGCCGGTGCCGATAAAGAGTCGCCGATCGCGGCAGCGGATGTCATTAATCGGGTGCAGGTCATCCTTGACCGACGACCGGGCACGCCCGTGTTAGTCAAAGCGGATCAATCAGTGCCGTATGGTCGGGTTGTGTTTGCAATGGTGTTGCTGCAAAAAGGCGGCGCCGAACAGGTTGGGTTCATTACCGACCCGCTGGATCCGGAGAGCCTGGGCGACGTGTCTCCCTGACACATCGGCGCTGCGGATATGCAGAAGTTTCTCGACAATGGTCTTGCCATCGCAGGTTCGCTATTGCTGCATGCGGTGATACTGGCGTTACTGTTTGCGGGTTTTTCCTGGGACAGGCCAGCACCTGCCCCGATTCGCACAACGCTCAAGGCGACAGTCGTTAGCGACGAAGCATTTCGCCTGGCTGACGACGATATCGAGCTGTCTCCGGCACCCGCGGCGCCGCCTGTCACACCGGAGCCGGCGCCGGCATTGCCGCCGGAGCCACAGCCA
>JBCCCC010000096.1:0-12617 GCA_039033695.1 Pseudomonadota bacterium
ACGGTACGTTGTTGGCCGAGACGCTCGGTATGGCGTCGCAATACCGGGCGAACCTGGTGTTAGAGGGCTTGGCCATTTACGCAGGACTGGCAGAATGAGAAACCTGTTTTTCGTGTTGATCGTCGCGAATGTGTTGTATTTCGCCTGGCAGAACTGGGTGCGCGATGGACAACAGGAGGGCGTCGTTGTCGTCGATCGTGAGTCACTGGGTGAGCCGCTGCCGGTTGTGCGTGACGACGCGCCTCGTGATACGCAAACGCAGGACATCGCCGCAGTTGATAACGAGCCAGCCAGAGTGGCCAAAGCGGTCATCGCAACGCTGGGTCGCACGTGCCTCAGCGTCGGCCCGTTCACGGAAGTGGACGAGGCGACGGCTGAGCTCAAAGCGCTCAAGGCCAACGGGGTCGAGGTCGCGCAACGCGCGGCGCAAGGCAGCGTGTTCATAGGTCACTGGGTCTACGTCGACAATATCCCGACCCGATCGCAGGCGCGCGGCTTGCTGAACAGGCTGCAAACGGGCGGCATTAAAGAGGCCTATCTGATCGCTGGCAACCGCGGCGAGGACGTGATTTCGCTGGGTATTTTCTCCGGTCGTGAGGGCGCCGAACGCACTGAGCTGCAAGCCAAGTCAATCGGCGTCGAGGCGCAGATGGACAATCGCTACCGCCAAGCCACCGTGTTCTGGCTCGACGTGCGCCTCAAAGAGGGCGAGCTTGGCAGCCAGTTCGTTGACGATTACGGTCAGAATCGGGTGGTGCTCGGCACCGAGGCGACCTGCCCACCGCAGCGATAGGCGCGACTGGCCAAAACACGCAAACGCGACTACACTACGCTCCGTTGTCCACGACAACCCCTATCGTTTCAGACAAAGCCGGCATAGCTCAGTTGGCAGAGCAACTGATTTGTAATCAGTAGGTCCGCGGTTCGAATCCGTGTGCCGGCACCATCTTCAGCTTTACTACCGTACGTTATCGTCCCGTTCATACACGGAGAGATGTGGGTCGAACTGAATAGAACCGTCGGCGACTCTAGTTGACCTGCTGACGTTATCGGTTTGACCCCAATTTCGCGGCGTGAGTTGCCAGAACCAGTGCCATGAGTCGTCAACTAAGGAATCCGAATGAGAACTTCTTGGGCTAGTCTCTGCGGGAGTTCAGGGAAGCGAATGCCAGCTGTGGGAAGACTGATCGGCGGTTTTTCAAATCACCTGTGTTGAAGACGGGCGCCGCGCGAGGCCAGGCGGTGTAACGGCTGTCGATTAATGGCGCAGCGCAGTTGCGACCGCTTGTTGCTCAGTTTGCAATTGCATCGGCATGCCTGTCGCTGTCACTGCCAATTCGTCTTGGCTACGCTCACTGTGGGGGCGGAAGCAGGTACACTTGGTCGTTGACAGATCATTGCCTTAATGGAACAGCTCAATGTACGACGGTAAACCGCACTTCGAAAATGCCGGCAAGAACACCCACAACACCGTTTTGAAGATTGTTCAGTCAGCAAAACAGCGGGCGCGCGTGATGGACATCCCGAGTGGCAGCGGTGCGTTTGCGCGGCGGTTGGCTGCGGCCGGTTACAGCGTGGTTGCCGCTGATGTGGTCAAGACTGAGGACATTCCCGGCGTCGAGTATTTTGTTGCGGATATGAACAAGCCGCTGCCGCTTGACGATGGCTCGCTAGACTGCATCACGTGCATCGAGGGTATCGAGCACCTAGAGCGCCCGTTCGATTTTGTGCGTGAGTGCGAGCGAGTCCTCAACGCTGACGGTTGTCTGATTATCACTACGCCCAATACCTCGTCTCTGCGGTCGCGTTGGCGCTACTTCCTCACCGGTTTCCACAACAAGTGCAAATACATGCTGGACGAGACTGCACCAAATCCGCTTCACCACATTACGATGCTGTCGTTTCCGGCGCTACGTTACATGCTGCATACGAACGGGTTCTCGATCAGCCTCATAAAGACTAATCGCATCAAGGCTATCAACTGGCTTTACTTGCCGCTCGCATTGGTTCAGTTCGGGCTGACATGGTTAAACGTTCGACGGGCAAAGCCGACCGATGTGAATCGCGATCTAAGTGATGAAGTTCTGCGCCAGATGATATCGCTACCGCTTCTTCTCGGTGAGTCGATGGTGGTCACCGCTGTCAAGAAACGCAAGCCGGACGCCTGAACGCGATGGTGCAGAGCGCTGACGGTTTATCTGATGCAAGCGTGCGCTCGCCCGCTTTTCAACAACCTGTATGCAAGAGTCGTTCGCTGTAAGACGAAGGTTGACACCTTTGTGTTGCATATCGCGAAGAAAAGCCTGTTCGCGCTGCACTATCGCGTCAGTTCTTGACCGAGGTCATTGTGGACCTCGCAGGCAGTTGGGGCGTTCAAGTCGGAACATTGCAGGTATGGTAGGAAAACACACTCAGTATGGACGTCAGCGGCCAGACAGGCGCTGACTGTTTGTGCAGTCGGCGGGCACACGGCAGCTTTTCTCCTCTATACTCCTCGCATGACAGAAAAATTCAAAGTACCGCACACCCTAATTCTCCTGCTGTCCATGATGCTGGTTGCCTACCTCGCAACCTGGCTCATACCGCAAGGTTTCTTTTCAACGGTGACGCTCGAGAACGGGCGTCAGGCTGTGGTCGCTGGCACATTTGCGATCGCAGAAGATCAGGTGCGGCTGACGCCGATGGATTTCTTTGTGGCGATCCCAAGAGCGTTTGCTGCCGCCCAGGACATTATCTTTTTCGTCTTCATTGTCGGTGGCGTCCTGGCGATTGCACGTGCAACCGGCACCATCGATGCATTGATCGGGCGTCTGCTGGAGCGTTTTGGCCACAGCCCGCAGCTGTTGATCTTCATGGTCGTCTTTACCTTCGCCATGGCGTCAGGCGCGATCGGTACGGCCGGTGAGTACATCCCGTTTGTGCTGATCCTCGTCGGTTTATGCAAAGCCATGCGTCTGGACGCGATGACGGCGGTGGGCATGACGATCACCGGCTATGGGATCGGCTACGGCGTGTCTGCCTTCAATCCGTTTACGGTCATGGTGGCGCAGCAAGTTGCCGATGTGCCACTGTATTCGGGGATAGAGCTGCGTCTGGCGATTTTCGTCCCGTTTGTATTGATCGGTTTTCACCATGTTTGGCGCTATGCAAAGAACGTGCAGGCAGACCCGGCATCGTCGTTGACAGCCGACTTGCCGTGTCCGCTGGGTGGTGCCGACGTCGGCAATTATCCGCAGCTTGCGATACGCCACAAGCTGATCCTGTTTGGTCTTGTCGCAACGATCGGCATCGCGATCTGGGGTATCTCGCAGAAGGGCTGGTATTTGTATGAGCTCGGCGCGCTGTTCGTGATCTGGGGCGTGTTCACGGCGGTCGCTGGCAGACTGGATGCGAACACGGCTGCTAACAGGTTTATTGACGGTGTCCAGGAGCTCGCGGCGACGGCATTACTGATTGGTGTCGCGCGAGGCATCGCGCTGATCATGGAAGACGGTCAGATTCTGCACACACTGGTCAACGCGATGTCATCTCCATTGTCACTGCTCGGTGCCGAGCTTGCGGCTGTTGGTATGTTCATTATCCAATCGATGCTCAACCTGTTTATTCCGTCAGGCAGCGGTCAGGCCTATGTCACGATGCCGTTAATGGCACCGGTCGGTGACCTGATCGGTGTGAACCGACAAATTGCGGTGCTGGCCTACCAGTTCGGCGACGGTTTCTCGAATATGATCATTCCCACGAATGCGGTACTGATGGGTATCATCGGCATGGCAGGCGTTCCTTACCACTTGTGGTTCAAGTTTTGTTTTCCGTTGATCATGAAACTCATGCTCGCTGCGTCCGTCGTGTTGGTCTTTGCTGTTGTTTTTGATTACGGCGCTGGCGTGCAGCCGGATGTTGTCGGTCAATCAGCAGAAAAGGTGTCTGTATTGCTAACCAGCCCTGGGACCGCTCCACAGCTGTGCTAGGCCCGGCTATTACCTGAGCCTCAGGCGTCCTCTATCGCTTTGTCTTGCTTCCTGCTCGTTCAATTCTGAAGGCTCAAAAGACTGCGGATCCGCCTACCAAGATGGCGGATCTTTGCCCAAATGCCGCCACCGCGACGTCGTGTACCGTTGGAATACGCGGGGACTGCATATAGCGAAGGTCTTTTGATGAGATTGGTACTGAATGCCCAAACGCACACGGCTATCTTATAGATACTGCGCTACGTCTACAGCGATGCGTTCCGGGTCATCTGCAAGCAACTGTTTGAGAATTGCCGTGTGCCCCTGGCCGCCGATGACAAGCACGCGCTCACCGGGCTGCGCAAAGCGCTGGATGTGCGCGTACATGCGAAAGTTCCGGTGCCACCAGCTTGCGGTCGCATCCGCTCCAACGAAGCTGTCGCTGTCCCCAACGTGATTGGTGAGCAGATAGAAGCTGCGATTAAGTCTGTCTCGCTGCGGGTCATTGGTACGCATCAAGAGTTGTTGTAACGTCATCGTACGTTGTGCGTGTTGCTCCTCCTCGGTGATGTCCTTGATCAGCGCGTTCAGTCTGCCGCCTGTCTCTGCATCGTCACTCTGCAGATAGTCGAAGAGTGATTGCCCCTGCCATCCGATTGTTGTTTCGTCGAAGCTATGGATGGTTTGCGCCGCACTCATGGCGGCAACTCGAAAACCAATTTGGTAAATCTCATTGGCGGGCAGCTGAAATTGACTATTCCGGAAGTCCTTGAACTCTTGCTGCACCTTTTCTTGGCGTTCGGGAGCGAATTCCAGCAAAACAACCGTTGGGTCGAATTCCGCCAATCGGCCTGCAAGAGCGACCAGGTAGGCTTGATTGTCTTCGGTCGTAACATCAATTTGATCGGTTTTGATGACGTCCAAGCCAGGGTTGGCGAAATGGAAGACGCCAAAGAGCATAACTTCGGCACGCGGCTTGTCTGCCGCCATCGCAACTCCTGTGGCAAGTGGCAGCATTAAGAGTAAGACGAGACGAGCAAGTGTGTTCATGGGCTTTGTTCCAATGCGAATATCCGTTGAGTCTTGAATAGGGATGCCGGAAACAAGCAAAAGGATGCAGGGCCTACGCCATTTTGAACTGGAACGCATTGTCATCGGGGATCTGGTGGTTCGGTGAAACAGTCAGGGTTGTGTCGTCGCTCGGTGTCGTTTGCGCGAACGGAGGTTACTTTGGTGTCGCGTGATCATCCGGTGCCATTTTTTCTTGGCAACTGATAAGTCCGTCTAGACACCGCATGAGCAACAGTCTTATTGTGTACTACGTTCCCATCACGAGATCGCAACATCCATGAATAGTGTAGGTCGCTGGTTTCAGCGTCAGGTCGCCAATCCGCAAGTCGTTACGCTGACCATAGCGCTGCTTAGCGTGACGTTAGCCATCTATCTGTTTGGCAGTATGCTGGCCCCAGTGCTCGCAGCGGTTGTCATAGCGTATCTGTTGCAAGGTCTAGTCGTGAGGCTTGAGCGACTGGGTGCGTCGCATCGGCTCAGCGTCATTTGCGTGTTTGTGACGTTCGTTGCGTTCATTATCTTGTTGGTGCTTGGCCTGATGCCGGTGCTGATTCAGCAGATCACGTTGCTGGTCAGTCAGATCCCGCAAATCCTTGAACGCGCACAGTCCTTGTTGCTGGCGTTGCCGCAACAGTATCCGAGTTTTGTCAGCGAACAGCAGATTCAGGACTTCATAGCGACCATCGGGACAGAGTTCATTCGCCTCGGTCAGCCAGTATTGTCGTTTTCGATGACGTCGGTCGTCGCGCTCGTGAGCATCATCATCTATCTAGTGCTTGTACCGATGCTCGTGTTTTTCATGCTGATGGACAGCAAACGCATCATGGCGTGGTTCAGCGGCTTCCTGCCGAGTGAGCGGCAGCTTACCAGCACGGTATGGGAAGAAGTCGACCTGCAAATCGGTAACTACGTGCGCGGCAAGTTCTGGGAGATCCTGATCGTCGGCTCCGTGACATTCGTCGCGTTTACCCTGCTGAATCTGCAGTACGCGCTGCTGCTCGCCGTGTTGACAGGCTTGTCAGTCCTGATCCCCTATGTCGGCGCCGCGGTGGTGACGTTGCCCGTGGCGCTCGTGGCCTTGTTCCAGTGGGGCGTCAGCGCAGAGTTTTACTACGTGATCATCGCCTATGGGGTCATACAGGCGGTCGACGGCAATGTGTTGGCCCCGGTTCTGTTCAGTGAGGTCGTCAACCTGCATCCGGTGGCCATTATCGTGGCGATCCTGATCTTCGGTGGCATCTGGGGTTTCTGGGGCGTGTTTTTCGCGATTCCGCTCGCAACGCTGATCAACGCAGTGGTCGAGGCATGGCCGAGCTCGGGCACGCCCGAAGTGGTTGATGCATAGTCTTCGCAGGTTGAACGCGCTCGACCTCAACTAAGCACAGACGTCAGTTCGCATCGCGGCAGTCGTCGGTCGTGACGCTGGCTTGACTAATTCGCCACTGGCGCCCGGGCGCACGGCCTGTACCGGCGCCTCATGACGTTAGTGAGCGCACTGCGAGCGATCATCATCAAGGCACGCTAAGGTGGTATCTTCTACGCTGAATTCAATCGTGGGAGGCCTCATGCTGGTCTTTATCTCTGCCGTGGCCGTTGTACTGGTCGTTTCCTTTATGTGTTCAATCTTTGAGTCGGTACTGCTATCAGTAAGCCGGCCACAAGTTGAAACCATGGTCCAGCAAGGTAAGAAATCGGGCAGGCTAATGGCGAAGTTCAAGGAGGACTTCGACGTACCGATTGCCGCAATCCTGATCCTGAACACGGCGGCACACACCATCGGCGCGGCTGTTGCCGGCGCGAGCTACAGCACGGCATTCAGCGCTGACACGCTGTGGCTGTTTTCCATCATCTTCACGCTGGCGGTATTGCTCTTCACCGAGATCATTCCGAAAACACTCGGTGTGACGTACGCACCCACATTAGCGGGTCCCGTGGCTTATGGTTTGCAATGGTTGGTGCGCCTGTTGTGGCCTATGGTGGCTGTCAGCGAGCGTATCTCGCGTCTGCTCAGACCCGCCGAAAAAAGGCCTGTAACGTCGCCGGAAGAGTTGCGCTTGCTCGCGTCATTGGGTCGCAGCGAAGGTGCGGTCAGTATGCGTACGGCAGACATCATTGTCGGCGCAACTCACCTCCGGGACATGCGGGCGATGGATGTTATGCTGCCCCGCCAGGGTGTGCGCTATCTGCACGCTGAGATGACGCGCGCCGACGTCGAGGCCTACGTTCGCGAATCCGGTCACAGCCGATTCCCGTTCTCAACGTCACCCGAGATTGATAACGCGACTTCCATCGTATTGGTTAAAGAGCTGATGTTCTGGTTGCAAGACAACCCCGATACTGCGATCGATTGGGGCGCGATTCAGCGTGAGCTGTTGGTAGTTCCGGAAGGCACGAGCGTGCCTAAGCTGTTGCGCACCTTTCAGCAAGCGCACAAGCATCTGGCTATGGTCGTTGACGAGTACGGTGGCGTGCAGGGAATCGTCACGCTCGAAGACGTGCTGGAAGAGATCGTCGGCGAGATCCAGGACGAGAGTGATCGGCCGCCAGCTGATGTTCGCGAGCAATATGACGGCACGCTGGTGTTACGCGGGTCTGTCGATCTTCGCCGTGTATCGCGTCAACTTGGCGTGCCATGGGACGCCAGTCTCGAGGCGACTACCGTGGGTGGTCTCATTATCGAAACACTCAAACGCATTCCGAAGGTGGGAGAACACATCGATTGGCAGGGGTACCGGCTTGAAGTCACGAACGCCGATGATCGGCGCGTTAAGACCATCAGCGTGCGGCCTGTTTCGGATGTAGATGCGCAATGACCGGTTGGCGAACGTTGATTGATGCTCGGCTTGCCAGTCCGATGGGGAACTCGCGGCGGCAGGATCAGTCCCAATGCCAGAACAACATTCGAATCGATTGGAGAGACCTATGCGAGGCATAACCTTGTGCATTGCGTTGCTGCTGACGTCCTTGGCCACAGCCGACGAAGCATCGCACACGGCGGCTGCGGAGCGGTTACTTGCGGTTAGTCGTGCGTCGCAATCCATCGATACGGTGTACGACGCAATGGGCACGCAAATGCGTCAGATGGGCGAACAGCTTGGTATTGATGAGGCCCAACGCCCGATCTTTGATCGCTACATGAAGCGCGTTATTGGCGTGATGCGTGAGGAGATGACCTGGGAGAAGCTGCGCCCGCAAATGGTAGCGGCGTATGTGCAGGTTTACAGTGAGCAGGAACTGGACGATATCTCGGACTTCTATGCATCGCCGACTGGGCAGAAGTTTCTCGAAAAGATGCCCGAGCTCATGACGCTGTCAATGCAGATGACTCAACAGATGATGGGTAGCGTGTATGGTCGCCTTGAGCAGTTGCAGACAGAGCTGCAGCGCGAGCTCGAGGCTAGTGAGCGCGGTCACAATCACGGCTCGTAGCCCGCAAAACGTGACATTGCTGCTCGCAGCACGTCCCGCCATTGGCTAACATCGCCAAATGATCGATTCCCCACTAGCAGGCGTGCTGGCTTGCCCGCGATGCGATGTTGCACTCGCGCGTATCGCCGATGCGTGGCATTGCAAAGGCTGCAGTACGAACTACCCTGAGCTTGATGGCGTGCCATTCGTTTTTGCCGAACCTGGCGTCGCCCTGGATGAATGGCGCCAGCGCTACCATGCGCGGCTGCGTGATATTGAGCAACACATGGCGGCGTTGGAGCAATCACTGTCGCCAACGTCGCTGATTGCGCCGACGCGCGAGCGACTCAGCCATGAGCTTGATGCCCTGGGCTCGCATCGCGAGGACCTAAACACACTTTTGTCGGCGCTGGATATGACGCATATGGCGGCGGACCATGCCACCTATCTTGCGATGCGCACGCGCCTGCCCAGCGACCAGGGGCTGATCACCTATTACGCCAATCTGCATCGCGACTGGTGTTGGGGCGAGACAGAGAACGCGCAATCCAAGACCCTGGTTGCGGCGGCGATCGGCGAAGATGGGCCGGGGCGGTTGCTCGTGCTGGGCGCTGGTGGTGGCCGGCTCGCGTATGACCTGCATCAGCACTATTCGCATCCGCTGACCGTCGCACTCGATTTCAATCCGTTGCTGATGCTGGCAGCTGACAAACTCGCGCGCGGCGATGCGCTGGCGTTGCATGAGTTTCCGCTGGCACCTCGGTCTGCGCGTGAGGTGGCTGTATCGCGCACACTGAGAGCACCAACACCTGCCCGCGAAGGCTTGCATTGGATACTGGCGAACGCGCTGCGTGCACCGTTCAAGCCAAACAGTTTCGATACGCTGCTGACACCTTGGTTGGTGGACGTTGTTGACGAGCCCTTGAGCGTGCAGGCGGCACGTTGGAATCAATTGCTGCCCGTGGGTGGTCGCTGGATCTGGTTCGGCTCGCATGTGTTTCGAGCTGCCGATCCGGTCGAGCGGCTGGGCATTGAAGAATCAATGGCGATTATCGAGCTAGCCGGGTTCGATAAACCCACCATCGTCGAGGCCGAGATTCCTTACATGGCATCACCGGCGAATCGACATGCCCGTCAGGAACGCGTGATCGTCATGAGCATGACAAAGACCGCCGACGTCGAGCGACCTAAACGTCATGTCGCGTTGCCGGATTGGCTGGTTCAGGGCGACCTGCCGGTGCCGTCGAGTGAGTCCTTTAAGACGCAGGCGATGACAACCCGGATACAGGCGTTCTTCTTCTCAATGATCGACGGCCAGCGCACGCTGGAAGACATGGCCCTGTTGATGGAGCAGGAGCGCTTGATGCCGAAGGACGAGGGCATCGCGACGCTGCGCAACTTTCTGATCCGAGCACTTGAAGAGGGAGAGGGTTACCACACCTTCTGATCGGACCCATCGCCCTGTGCGGACTCGCATTCGGCGCACTAACCGCCCGCATGTCTTGCGCCGCGCGGCTCCAAGTCCATGCGTGACGCCGCGACCGCGATTCCGATAACATATTTCTCACGTACACTTCCGGGGATTTCGATGCGGCGCGTTTTGGGTTTCTTCAAGTGGCTGTTACTGCTGCTGGCTGTGGCTGCCGGCGGTGCGTATGTGTGGTTCTGGCTTGCGCCGGTTGGCGTCAACAATTACATCAATAAAATTACGATTGAGCAGGTTATCGACTCGCCAGAGCTAATGACCATGCTCGGTGCGATTGACAACACGCCGCTTGACTTCCATTCCGGCAGGCTGGGCGACTACACCAAGGCGGCGGAACACGAGTCGTTGGAGAAGCTGCGCCGCGCTCGGCGCGGTCTCGACAAGTACGGACCGGACGGGCTTGACGGTCAGGAACTGATCAGTTGGCAGGTGACTGCGTGGTATTTTGACGATCTCATTAGGCTGGCAGAGTTTGAGTACTCAGGCTACCGCGTCAACCAGCTTAGCGGCGTGACGGTCAACCTGCCACAGTTCTTGACGGATCAGCATGTCATCAAGAACGACAAGAGTGTGCGACGTTATTTGTCCCGGCTCCGAGACTTTGGCCGCGTGCTGAACGAGGTGTTGGTGCGCGTACGTGATGATCGTGCCAACGGCGTCGTGCCGCCGGATTTCATTATTGAAAAGTCATTGATCGGTATGCGCGCGTTTATCGCTGGCGGCGTGGCGGAGAATCCACTGGTCACCACGTTGCCCGCTAAGCTCGAGGAAATCGGTCTCGATGATGAGTCGATTGTGGACTACATCGATGCGGCGAGCGACGCGGTCGCGTCGTCGGTCATCCCCGGCTACGAAGCGATGATTGCTGAGTTTGATGACATGCTGAAGAGCGCCGACAATCGCGCGGGAATCTGGCGATTGCCGCAGGGGGATGAGATCTATTTGGCCGCATTGCGCTCGAATACGACCAGCGACGTCACGCCCGACGAGGTGCATGCGGTCGGCTTGTCAGAGGTGGCCAGGCTGGAGCAGGAGATGGATGCCGTCCTGAGCGAGCAGGGGTTGGAAGCTGGCAGCGTGGCAGAACGAGTACGCCTGCTGATGGAAGATCCCGCCCAGCAGTTTGCCGATACTGATGCCGGCCGGCAGCAGTTGTTGCAATACCTGAATGAACTCAACGACGAGTTGATGGGCAAGATCGACAACTACTTCATTACGCTGCCTCCGCAAGCACTTGAGATTGTGCGGGTACCGGAATACGCGCAGGATTCAAGCCCCGGCGGCTATTATTCCCCCGCTGCGTTGGATGGCTCGCGGCCGGGTCGCTTCTACATCAACCTCAAGAGTACGGCGGACAATCCAAAGTGGACGTTGCCAACGCTGATGTACCACGAAGGCGCGCCAGGTCATCATTTTCAGTTGGCACTTGCGCAGATCATTGAGGGCGTGCCGCTCATACGCCAAGTACTGCCGTTCAATGCCTACACAGAGGGGTGGGCGCTGTACGCCGAGCGTATCGCCAAGACCGATATGAACATGTATGACGAAGACCCGCTGGGGGACCTCGGTCGCCTGCAGGCGGAGATGTTCCGTGCAGTGCGATTGGTTGTCGATACGGGTATCCATGCCAAGCGATGGACCCGCGAGCAGGCGATCGAATACATGATTTCGAAGACTGGCATGACAGATGCCGAGGTCACACGCGAGGTTGAGCGTTATGTCGTGATCCCGGGCCAGGCGACCGGCTACAAGATGGGGCAGTTGCAGATCCTGCGCATGCGCAAGGAAGCCGAGCGAGCGCTTGGTGAACGATTCGATCTGCGTGAGTTTCACGAGACGTTGCTGATGAACGGGGCAATGCCACTGGATATTCTGGATAGCGTGGTTGATGACTGGGTTGCCAACCAGTAGCCCGCGCTAAAGATCTGCTGATTTCGGCCGACATCCATACAGTGATGGTACGGGCGGAGCAGCTGTCTGGTGCAACAAGTAGAACAGCCAAAAGATGATGGCCTGCTCGCGATTTTTGCGGCGCAATTATGCGACGCACTGCGTGATGCGGATGCAGTGGTTGTCCAGAACGACGCCGGTACCACCCTGGCAGCGGAGCCTCCATCTGCGGCCCAAGCCGACTGGCTGCCACCGATGCCGATGGCCGGCAGGCAGAAGTTCACCAAGCTCGATATGGGACGACGACGGGTTTCGTACGCGATAGAACTGCCGCTCGGTGATCGCGAGGGGCGATCAGCCTCTGGCAGATTGCTGGTTCGCATGCGCGGTGACAAGTTGCCACGCCACCTTAAAGTACTGCATGGCGAGCGCGATACGATTGACTGTATACAACGCCAATTGACGATCTGGCAAGAGCTCGCGCAGGCGCGGCTGAACACGTTGCAAGGGGCTGCCGATCTCGAATTTCTAACACAATGCGACGCATTGATCGGCAGCGCCGATGGCGACGTAGTGATCGCTGACCTGCTCGCGCATGCGGCGAGATACATGAACAGCTCGCTTGTGTTGCTACTATTGCCTGATCAGTCAATCAGTGAATGCTGGCCCGCTGATCAGCTCACGGGTCAGTACGCCAAAACGACGATGATGGCGGCGGGCAAGCTTTTGAGCAACGCACGCGACACTCAACGCGCTGTGGTCTCGCAAAGCGACAGTCTGTTGCAGGCCATGGCGTCAAGCGCTGGTGTCGGTGA
>JBCCCC010000097.1:0-12598 GCA_039033695.1 Pseudomonadota bacterium
GCCGAGGTTGCCAGTGTGATCGACAGTCTGCAGCAAACAGGGCGACAACCGGCGTGCTTCATCGCCGAGACATTCCCCAGCGTTGGCGGGCAACTGGTACCACCCCCGCATTACCTGCAGCAAGTCTATGCGCATGTGCGTGGCGCCGGCGGCGTTTGTATTGCTGACGAGGTGCAAACAGGCCTCGGGCGCCTCGGTCACTATTTCTGGGGTTTCGAGCAACAACAGGTCACGCCCGATATCGTTGTGTTGGGTAAACCGCTCGGTAACGGCTACCCGTTGGCCGCTGTTGTCACGACGGCAGACATCGCCGCTTCATTCGACACCGGCATGGAATTCTTCGCCACTTTCGGCGGTGCCAGCGTCGCTTGCGCTGCAGGCCATGAAGTCCTGCGCATCATTGACGATGAACAGCTCGCAGCGCGCTCCGCGACCGTCGGCGACCACTTGCTAGCCGGCCTGCGACAATTGGCAACGCACTACCCGATGCTCGCCGATGTGCGTGGTTGCGGGTTGTTCATCGGCGTGGAAATCGCCGATGCTGACAGACAACCGCTGGCCGCGCAGACCGACTACATCGTCAATCGGTTGCGCGATCGACGTGTCCTCATCGGCAGTGACGGGCCGCATCACAACGTCCTCAAGATCAGGCCACCATTAACCTTCTCCGTCGAAGACACCGATTACCTATTGATGCATTTGGAAGCCGTACTCAGTGAGAACGCACTGCGCGAGTATTAGCTACTGGGCTTGATACCAAATCGGGGCCGCCAGATACCGAGCGCGACATTGGCCACTGCAAGCCCCAGCAGGATCCACCAGGCCATCCACTCGTCACGCACCAGCACCTCCAGCCGCTCGGGCGCTAGCGTACCCGCCGACGCTTCAATCATTGCCTTTTTTGCAGCCTGAGCTGGCGCATCGAGGCTGGCAAGTGTCGCCTCGAAGATCAATAACCCGGTCAGTGCTTTGGCCCACACCCACGGGGCGCTCATAAACGGATAGTGAACGATCATGGACAGCAGGCCAGTCACCAGCACGACCAACATTGACGGCAGAATCAACCATTTGGAGACCGTCGCAAGGCTAGTCCGCAACGCAACGTGTTCGGCGATCTCGGTGATTTCGGGGGCGACCAGCAACACCGCGATGTAGGCCGCCAAGCCGCCGCTCATGCCAATGGCCGATACTGAGTGCAAGAATTTGACGAGTTTACGCGCCATGCCGGCAAGCTCCACTTAACCTTCGCTGCTCGTGACTAGCTGAACGTTCGGCGCGGGAGCCACCTCACATGCAACACGCAGGCCGTCGCAGAAACTGCATAGTAACCAAATCGCGCAATGCGGGCACGAGATTGCTAGCTGATGTTGCTAGGTTCGCCCAACCATTGCTTGATGAACGAATCGATCCCGGGATCGCCTGTCAATTCAGGTTCCAGTTTTTGGCACGTGTCTGTGCTCAATACGTCGTTGGCGTCCAGTACGCTTCGCGCCAACCAATCCAGTATGGCTTTGCAATGCAACGATATGCGCAAGGGGTAGCGCATGTGATCGCCACCGTTGCGATCAATATGAAGCTCGATTGTCTCGCTTGCTGCGGCGATAGTCCGGCTTTGTTCAACCGGTACGAGCTGATCTCCAGCGCTATGCAAGATGAGCGTAGGCACATGGTATTCGGATAGCGCATCGGCAACGATCAGCTGCGCGAGGTCAAAATCGCCACGACGCTCAGCGCGGGAAATCGCGCGCGCGATGGTGTTGCCCCCGACGAACGGCCGTAATGCACGCGGCGCAAACCGCTCGAAGTTGGCAATAACCTCGCGCGCATCATTGTAGGGCTGCATGGCGATAACACCTGCCCACGCGTCCGTTATCGCAGCGCTGTGCAGTGCCATGGCCCCACCATAGGAGAGTCCGAATAGCATGAAGGGTGGCGGGAAACCGGCCTCCTGCAGCCGTTTCTGAAGGCCATTGATGACCAGTCGCTCTTGCTTGCCGTACGTCAGGTAGTCTCCAGTGGAGTCGCCAAAGCCCGGCAAGTCCGCGGCCACTGTCGTGAAACCGGCATCAGCGAACATCGCAGCATGCAACCCCATGACATGACGATTCAGCGCGAAGCCATGCAACAGCACAACGGTACCGTGCGGGGATGCCGTCATTGCCAGTTGCGGATCGGCTGGCTGTAAGGTCAGGGCGGAAGTAACGCTACGGTTTTCAGGATCAACCGTGAACGCATAGTCAAACTCAAACTGCTGCGGCGCGACCAGTGTGGTCGAGACCGAGCCCGTGTCAACGGAGAAAGCGACATGGTCAGCATACGGCATGCCATCGAGCAAACGCTCGTCCACGGGCATATGGCGGTCATTCGGTGTGACGATCAGGTGCGCGACGTAATGACTGCAGCCCGCGAACCCGATTGCTGTGAATAGCAGCACGACAACGCGTGCAGTGCGAATGACAGCAAGCGTCAAGTATTCCTGCAAGTCCATGGACAGATTCTTCCTTCGCGAATTTCGCCCAACCGACCATCAGTCTGTTCTACACTCTGCCCGCATGGACGACTTGTTTCAGACCACCCGGCCTGAGGTCGAGCATTTCGCCGATGGTGTGACGGTGTTGTCAAATTTTGTCGACACCGACTCATTGTTGTCAGCGCTCGCAGAACTAACCGCAGTAAGTCCATTTCGCCACATGTCGACCCCCGGTGGCAAACGCATCAATGTTGCAGTCACCAACTGCGGCAAGCTTGGCTGGGTATCGGACGCCCGTGGTTATCGCTATCAGGCGCTTGATCCACAGAGCAACAAACCCTGGCCTGCTATGCCAGCGCTTTGGCGCGCAACGGCGGTCCGTGCCGCCGAGCTCGCCGGCTATGATCATTATTCACCGAATGCTTGTTTGATCAACCGGTATCTCCCCGGTAACAGAATGACCGCGCATCAAGACAAGAATGAACGTGACTTCAGCCAGCCCGTGGTCACAATCTCGACCGGGCTACCCACCCGTTTTCTCGTCTATGGTGACACGCGCGGTGGTAAGCCGCTGGCCATCCCAGTGTACGACGGCGATGTGATTGTCATGGGCGGCGCGTCAAGAATGGCGTTTCATGGAGTGCGTGAAATCGACCGACCTGCGGACGACCCGAGGCCCCATCGCATCAGCCTGACTTTTCGCGACGCCTGACAATGCCGTCGGGCGTGCCACAAAAATCCGGCGCAAAGTGGAGTCGCCCGCGAAAGCGTCGGTCATGGCGACGACCATGTACCCAAACGGTATACTCAGTTCTTAGCCATTAGATTAAGTTGTGTCCCATGAGCGATGCCACTCCAGCTGCTGTGAACGTACTCGGCGAGCCACTGCAACCGTGCTGCACGGCCAACAACGCTGGCTTCTTCCGCGACGGACTGTGTCGCACCGATAGCCAGGACCTGGGTCGTCACGTGATTTGCGCCATCGTCACCGATGAGTTCCTGGATTTCAGTGCGAGCCGCGGCAACGACCTCAAAACGCCAATCCCCATGTTCGACTTTCCAGGTTTAAACGCCGGCGACCGCTGGTGCCTTTGCGCCACCCGCTGGCGAGAGGCCATGCGCGCTGGTTGCGCGCCAAGGGTTGATTTGGCCGCTACTGAAGAGACCGCACTGGCGGTGGTGACGCTGTCCGATTTGCAGGCACATGCGGCCGAGCACTGATTGGCGCTACGGGAACGACTGACAACAAAGGCGCCGCCGTTCTATTGCAATACGCGCTGGCTTAGCCAACCAGGCGGACGACTTCATCGCTGCGCCCGCTGACCTCGCGACGACTTCTAGACACAGTGTAGTAGCCTGTTTTTGCGCCTGGAAGCCAGTTCTCTTCTACTGAAAAACCCGCCTGCTCCATCCATTTAAAGTACTGGTCTTTGCTGAAGAAATTCAAAGCAGGCAACAAGCCTAACGCGTTGCCGACAGGTGCAATCCAGCGCAGCCATCCCGCAATGTCCGCAAGACACGGGGTGCTCGCAATCAACACACCACCGGGCTTGAGCATCTGTCGGAACTGACGCAGTGTTCTCGGCACATCAGAGACCAGATGCAAAATACTGTGCGCCAGAATGACGTCGTACTGATCGGGCTTTGTATCCAGCTCGGAGATACTCGACACCTCGAAAGTGATGTTCTGGACTCCAGCCGCGTCGGCCTTTTCCTGTGCAATCTGGATCATTCCCGTTGACAGGTCCGTTGCATGTACATGACGAACCGACGAAGCATGGTGTATAGCAGTCGTACCCGTGCCGCAGCCAACCTCCAGCACAACCTGATCGGCGTTAAGGTAGCGTTCGGTCCGCTCAAGTTTCTGCTCATAAACTGCGGCATCCGGCACTGGCTTGCGAGAGTAGCGCGGTGCGATTCGATCCCAGAACCGTGATTCGGTCTTGAGTTGTTCGGTGGCGGTGCGAGTCATTATCCTATCCTTTGATTGGTTTCGGCGGATGCCGTGTTTTGACCGAAGGCGGCCAGGCTGGTTAGTCGGAACAATCCACCCGGTCGATCGGAAGTTGTTCCAGGATTAAACCCGGCCTGCTGCAACCAGCTCCGTGCTTCTGATTCAGACACCCTGTGGGTGCGCCATTTAGTTTGAATGTAGGTGCCCAGCCACGATCGGCGGGTGAGACAACTCACGATCCAGCCTCCCGGTCGAAGTACGCGGCGCATCTCAGCGAGCGCCTCGATCGGGTTCGGCAGGTGCTCGAGCACGTGAGCGGCAATGACCAAATCAAACTGGTTGTCGTCAAACGGCAGCCTAGAGACTGAAGCGACACGCACGTCGGCCGGGATGCCGGCGCTGCGAAACCGCATAGCAGACGTATCAGCCATCGCGCTGGAGATATCAACCGCGCTCACCGTCATGGGTTTCTTCCACGCATTGTGCAACGCGAGCGAGAATGATCCGGTCCCAACGCCGCAATCGAGTACGTGCAGGTTTGATGTCGGCAACTGGGATGCGTGTTGACCCAAGAACTGGTCGAAGACCAGGCGATACGAGGCAGGATAGCCTAACCGGTTCGTGAGTTGGGTCCAGGTTGGCGCGTGCTTATTGTACGCCATCGCGAGTGCATCCGGAGCGAGTGGACGGCGACCGATCCTGACTTGCCAGGAGCCGAACCACCGATCGAACACCGGTATGGATTGAAGGTTGTTGTAGGGCATTGGTTTGCTCCTCGAATTCATGCCGGCATGCTAGCCTTGTCTTCGAGGGACGTAAATTGGCGTTTTTTCGATACCGGGTATGCGAATTCTATGAACTGGCAAGCTGTAGGCTTTGACTGGAATCAGGTGCGAGCGTTCCTTGCAACAGCAGAGGAAGGCTCACTGTCGGCAGCTGCTCGAGCACTCGGGCTCACCCAACCAACGCTTAGTCGGCAGGTGTCCGAGCTGGAGGCGGAGCTTGCGGTGACGTTGTTCGAGCGCGGCAAAGGAACAATGCAGCTAACCGATACCGGGCACGCGTTGCTGGAGCACGTTCGGGCCATGGGCGAGGCCGCTGCACGCGTCTCGCTTGCTGCCGCCGGGCGCTCCGAGGACATTGATGGGCGGGTTCGGATCACGACCACGGAAGGGTTCGGGATGATGCACCTACCTGCCATCGTTGAGCGGATACGCGAGCAAGCCCCTGGCATCGAGCTTGAGATTATTGCCGCGAACGAATCGTTGGACCTGCTCCGGCGAGAAGCCGATATCGCGATTCGCCACGTCCGGCCGGAACATGGGGACTTAATCGCACAACGTGTTGGCAGTATGACAGGGCACTTTTACGCGTCGAAGGCGTTTCTGGATGCAGCGGGCAGACCCCGTGTCGCCGCGGATCTTGCGTCCTATGACTTTATCGGCTTCGAGAGTCGCGATCGCTTGCTCGGCATGTTCAACGAGATGGGCATTCCCGTGACGTCTGAGAACTTCAAAGTCTACAGCGCCAGCGGCGTCGTCATTCTCGCATTGATGGAGAGAGGCCTCGGAATCAGTGTTATGACCCGGGACGTGGCGGCAACGAAACCCTCGCTTGAGATAGTCTTGCCCGAGCTTCCACCCTTCGATATTGAGGTATGGCTCGTGACACACCGGGAGTTGAAGACCAGCCGGCGGATTCGCCTCGTCTTTGACACGATTGCCGGCTACGTCAAGGAAATGTCGGAGACGTACGGCACAGACTGAAAGAGAATCCGCTTCTTGCGTTGACGTTACCGATCTGCCGTCGTTTACGCCTTATGCCGAGGTACGCCACTCGCGGCAGGCTGCCGAGAACCCGCCCATAGCTTGATTAAACCGTGGGGCGACTCAAGACCCGCCGAAACTGGCCCAATCGAGTGACAACCATATGCATTTGCCTTTGGTTGCAAATCGACACAGCGCGCTGTCGTGCTAATGTCGGGCAACTGTCGTGGCCGACAGACCCATCGCGGGGGGATGATCTGCCACGCAGAGCAGTGAGGAGCGCAACGTGATCGTCAAAAAACTGAGAGACAAGAACGGCTGGTCGCAGGAGCAGCTTGCATCGTTTTCCGGGCTCAACGTTCGAACCGTCCAACGCGTAGAAAGTGGTCAACAGGCCAGCCTGGAGACGCTGAAGTGCCTCGCCTCTGTGTTTGAAGTGGATATAGCAACGCTCACAGAGGAGATAACCGTGATCGACAAAGCGACAGAGAAATGGCAGCGTCTGCCGTGGTGGTTTCGCGCGAACATGTTTGGCGTGAATACACGCAAGCATGTATTCGGCATTGAGATGGCCCTGCTGGGTCTGGGACTAGTCAGCTGGATCGTGAGGCCCGATGTCTTTGGGACACCCATGATCCTGCTGGCTGCTTACGCCACCGGTTGGCTACTGCGCTATGGCGACAAGCACGACGTCTGGTAGCACTTTTGAACGCCGGGCGGCATCGCAGGATGTCGCCCGGTCAAATGCCAGAGCACCCGATCAGAGTCTACGCGTTGCAAGCGTCGCCCCTTCGGTGATTTCCTGGAATGGCGCCGAAAGCTCCTGAAACGCGCGAAGAGATTCGTAGATGGTGCGTGCCGACTCGTTCCGATCAACAATTTCCGTGATCACTTCCTGCGTGTAGCCGCGCATGGCCGTCAGCACCTCATCGGGAAACTTCAATACCTCAACAGTCGGGTCTTGCTTAAGGTTATGCAACGCCTCCGCATTGCGATACGTGTACTCGGCCAGCATGTCGCAGTTGGCGGCCTGGCAGCAGGTGCGCACGATCGCCTGCAAGTCTTCGGGTAGCTCAGCCCAGGCCGCAGCGTTAATAGTGGCCTCGAGCATAGGGCCTGGCTCATGCCAACCCGGATAGTAGTAATACTTGGCGACACGTGGGAAACCAAACGCGACATCGTTATGCGGGCCGACCCATTCAGTGGCATCGATGTTGTTCGTTTGCAGCGACGTGAAAATCTCGCCGCCCGGCAAGCTGACCGGTGTGCCACCGGCACGTCGCAACACCTCACCGCCCAGGCCAGGAATCCGCATCTTGAGCCCATCCAGGTCGGCGACCGTGTCAATTCGCTTGTTGAACCAGCCGCCCATTTGCGCCCCGGTATTACCGGACGGGAACGGCACAACCCCGAATGGGGCATAAATGTCTTGCCAGAGCTTGAGGCCATCGCCGTAATACATCCACGCATTAATCTCAGCGGCATTCAGGCCAAACGGAATCGTTGCGATAAATTGCGCGGCTTCTATCTTGGCCTTCCAGTAATAGGCACCGCCATGCCCCATCTCCGCCGTACCTTGCGACACGGCATCGAACACTTCGAAGGCCGGTACGAGTTCGCCCGCCGCATATACGCGAATACGAATGCGGCCACCCGAGGCCTCCTCAATCATACGAGCCAGGTTGCTGGCACCGGTGCCAAGGCCAGGGAAGTTCGGCGGCCAGGTCGTCACCATTTTCCAATTGAACGTTCGTTGTTTGGCGGCTGCGGCCGAGCCGGTTTGCTCAGCGGTGCCCCCGCAAGCTGCCAACCCGGCGGCCAGCGCACCCGTCCCCAAACCCTTAAGCAGTTTCCGGCGTTCCATTGTGTCCCCTAAAGCAATACCTACTGACGCGCTAATATGCCACACGCATGCGTTGCTGGCACAACGCATGTAGCGGTTGGCGCCCGATGCCCAATACGCTGACTTGCAGGATGACCGCGCCCGGCTCAGGATTAGGTCCGCAGCATCATGCTGCCGACGGGGAGTCCCGCTGCGATGCCTGCCAGGCGAATCATCCGCTACACTTCATTATCTGGTATCTGTTGCTAGCGCAGCAGACGGATCGCTTGGGAGTCCTAGGCCTTGATCGCATTGCTACAAAGAGTCGCTCGCGCCCGCGTTAGTGTTGAAAACGCATCGCTGGCCGATATCTCATCGGGCTTGTTGCTGTTGGTGAGTGTCGTCAGGGACGATCAGCCAGACGATGCACTGCGCCTGGCGGATCGTGTCGCGGGTTACCGGGTGTTTGCCGATGATGCAGGCAAGATGAACCTCGATGTCCAGCAGGCGGGAGGGCAGATTTTGGCAGTCCCGCAGTTTACGTTGGCCGCCGATACCAATCGTGGTCGACGTCCCAGTTTTGGCGGTGCCGCGCCCCCGGAGCGTGGCAAGGCGTTGTTCGATACGTTCTGTGAGCAGCTCGGTCACAAAAACTTAACGGTAAAACGCGGGGAATTCGGCGCTAATATGCAGGTCGAATTAGTCAATGATGGTCCGGTAACTTTCTGGTTATCAACGCGTTAGACCCTGACAAAAGCGTGCTGGCTCACAGTTTCGGACATTCAACCCGCGGATTCGGCTCCGAAAGTCAGCAGTTCGCGTATCATTATGGTTAGAAAGTGCTACAGGCACCCATACGAGGAAAACCAACGTGTTATCAGGTATCAGTATTTGGCAACTGCTCATTATTCTGGCGATTGTTCTGGCCATTTTTGGCACCAAACGATTCAAGAACATCGGTTCGGACCTCGGTTCTGCAATCAAGGGGTTTAAGTCTGCCGTCAATGATGGTGAACAAAAAGCCGACGAAACCAGAACCATCACCGATGGCGAGGACGCGACGTTCGAATCCACGCCCGGTAAAGAAAAGTCCAAGACCAGCAGCTCTTAGGCAATTGAAGGCAGGTTGACGCAGCCAATATGGACGCGAGCTTTCCAGAGTTTTTTTTGCTCCTGGTTATCGGGCTCATTGTGCTCGGGCCGGAGCGTATGGCGCAGGTGGCCAAGAAGATTGGTCACTTCGTTGGCTATGCGCGCCGTATGAGCCGGAATCTGCAAACCCAGCTCGAAGACGAGCTGGAGATGAAACAGATTCGCGAATCGCTGCCGACGCGTGTAGACCTCAAAAAGGAACTCGGGCTGGACGCCCTCGAACAGGACATCGAGAAACTCACCGAGCCGGACAAACCCAAACCTGCGGCAGCCATTACGCATGACACGGCGGAGCGACCGGCCGACGAGGCAACGCCAGACGCACCTGCTGCAGAGCCAGCGCCCGCCGACCCGCAGCCTGCGCCGCAAGCGGCAGCCTCGTCGCAAAACTCATGACCGACACCGCCTATGAAGAAGAGTCGCTGGAAGAGGCGAGTCTGCTCTCACACTTGCTTGAGCTTCGGACGCGGCTACTCAAGGCGTTCGGCGCCGTCATCTTGTTTTTCGTAGCGCTGATTCCATTCGCGCAAAGTCTGTTTACGATCGTCTCCAAGCCGCTGACGGACATCCTGCCGGCTGGCAATACGATGATCGCCACCGATGTCGCCTCGCCGTTGATTACGCCATTGAAGTTGGCCTTTTTCATTGGCCTGTTTATCGCAATGCCGGTGGTGCTCTACCAACTATGGGCGTTTGTCGCACCCGGGCTGTATCGCAAAGAAAAACGTTTCGCGGTGCCGCTCCTGGCCAGCAGCATCCTGTTGTTCTACGCAGGCATCGCGTTCGCTTATTACGTCGTGTTTCCGTTGATGTTTGCGTTCATTAGCGGCATGTCGCCCGAGAACGTGCCGATGATGACAGACATTTCGGCTTACCTGAGTTTCGTGCTGACCCTGTTTCTTGCGTTCGGGCTGGCATTCGAAGTACCGGTCGCGACGGTGCTGTTGTGCTGGGCGGGCATCATGACACCGCAAAAACTCGCCAGTGTCCGCCCATATGTGTTTCTGGGCTGTTTCGTCATTGGCATGTTTTTGACACCGCCGGACATCATTAGCCAGACCTTGTTGGCGATCCCGGTATACCTGTTGTTTGAGGTCGGCATCATCATGTCACGCACGATGGTGAGCAAGAAGACGGACGATGCATTAGAAAGTGACAGCGACAGCGAATCGTCGAATCATTAGTAGAGCAGCCAATGTTGGCTCGATCCATTGAGTGCTCACAACCGGGCGGCGACACCATAGACTGTTGTGCTGGCGCTTATTTTTCTGGAAGCGATGCTACCCATAACAGGACGGTTAGTATCGTGAGATGCTAGCGCACCCTTTTGCCGCAGAGCCCCTCATGCTCTGAAAACGCACGAAACTCGCAGCGCAAGCTGATGCTCTAGGTGGCTTCTTGGCGGTCGCGATATTCATGTCGCTCAATGCCGTTCCGCTTGGGTATCTGATCATTCGCTCAATAGCATCGGCAGCTGAGCGGGCTCCGGCGGAAGCGTGATCGTCAAATGTGGCGCCATGGCAGCGATTTGAATTCACCGCGCAGGACATCGGTGTCAGGCATATCTGTCGTCCAGGGATGCGAACTTCTATCGGTGCTAATAGCGACTTTCGGCACAACCTTGACGCCGCGCACGTGTCGAGTGGCCACCGTCGGCGGACGAATTCGGTGGTCTGTATTTGACTCAAGAGCCAATCTGCTGAATCCTTCGGAAGGCTTTCTCCCGGGGTAATGTGCATGTCTGAGTCTTCCACTGTCACCGCATCCAGCGATGTGATGGGTCACCCGCGCGGTCTATCGACGCTGTTTTTCACCGAGATGTGGGAGCGCTTCAGCTACTACGGCATGCGTGCACTGCTGGTGTTGTTCATGACCAACCAGGTGGTGACCGGCGGTTTGGGGTTCGATGATCGTACGGCAACTGCCATCTACGGGCTGTATACCGCCGCTGTCTACCTGGTGGCGCTACCCGGCGGCTGGATCGCCGACAGGCTCTTGGGCGCCCAGCGTTCCGTCTGGTTCGGCGGCATCATTATTATGACCGGGCACTTTGTGCTGGCCGTACCGACGATTGAAGCCTTCTTCCTCGGCCTGGTATTAGTAGTCCTGGGCACCGGCCTACTGAAACCAAATATCAGCGCTATCGTCGGTGAGTTGTACGCGCAAAACGATGCCAGACGGGACGCGGGTTTCACCATTTTCTACATGGGCATCAACCTCGGTGCTGCGTTCGGTCCCTTAGTGTGCAGCACGCTCGGCGAGAGCGAACGCTTCGGCTGGCACTATGGCTTTGCAGCAGCCGGCGTAGGCATGCTGCTCGGCTTGATTCAGTTCAAACTCAGCGCAAAGCATCTGGGCGATGCGGGTCGGCTGCCGAGCACAACGGGCGATGCTGCCAAAGACGCTGCGCAACAGCGAAAAGGCTGGGTGGGAGTCGGCATCGCGATGGGCTTTATCACCTTGCTTGTCGGCGCCGCGCTCACCGGTGTTATCCAGTTTGATGCCGCATCTCTGGCAACAGTCATGACGTATGTGATTGTCTCAGTTGCCGCAGTGTATTTCGTTTACATGCTGTTCTTCGCTGGCCTCGACCCTGTCGAGAAGAAACGCATGATCGTTATCATCATCCTGTTTTTTGCTGCAGCGATGTTCTGGTCCGGGTTTGAGCAGGCCGGCTCGTCGTTGAACCTGTTCGCGGAGCGTTACACGGATCGCATGATTGGCAGCTTCGAGATCCCGGCCGGTTGGTTCCAGTCGCTCAATGCCGTGTTCATTATCATCCTGGCGCCTTTCTACGCGGCAGCTTGGGTAGCGCTAGCGAAGCGTAATCTCGAGCCGTCAACACCCTTCAAATTTGCGCTTGGCCTGATCATCCTGGCCATGGGCTTCCTGACGATGGTCGTTGCCGCAGGCATTGTTGCCAAAGGCGATCAAGCACTGCCAACGTGGCTGATCATGACCTACCTGTTACATACGATGGGCGAACTGACGCTGTCGCCAGTCGGGCTTTCCGCGACAACCAAACTTGCGCCCAAACGCTATGTGGGGCAGATGATGGGAATCTGGTTCCTGGCCGCATCGCTCGGCAACCTGATTGCCGGGTTGATTGCGGGCGAGTTTGATGCGGAAAACGTCGGTGCCATGCCGGATCAATACATGCAGATCGTCCTGACAACCGGCGGTGCCGGGCTGTTGCTCATGTTGTTCACCAAACCTGTCAGGAAACTGATGGGCGGCGTGCATTGACGCAGCACCGCACCGTGCTGCGCAATGGCGCCGCTTTCAGCTACACTACAGCGCTCCTAACGGGGCGCTTTTTTTTGCCCTGAGATTAGACTTGAAGGATTGACAATGAAGCGCTTGAGACTTGCCCTGGTCTTTGCCGCAGCGTCACTGGCTGGTTGTGCCACGCCGACCAGCGAGCCGGCAGCACC
>JBCCCC010000098.1:0-12492 GCA_039033695.1 Pseudomonadota bacterium
AAAAGACTTTTATCCGCAATGGCTCACTTTGCTGCGCTTTATTTGCGGATAAAAACTTTTCACCCGCAGACGGCTTTGAGGGTAGCGAAAGCTGGCAGGGCGGCACTGGGCCGGATCGGGCAGCTGCCTCTCCTTACAGCTCGCTTCGGTGGGTCGCGGTTGCGGCAAAAAAAGAGCTTGTCGTTCGCGTGTCACTGCAGCGGCAACGACGTTTGGCAGGGCGGCGCAAGCCAGGGCCAGGAGACTGACTTTTTCTCCATGGCTCACTTCGCTGCGCTTTACTTCCGAAAAAGCCAGTCTCCTGGCCCTGGCCGGAAAAGACAGTGGCAGCGGGATGCCAGTCCGCTCGCCGAGTGTGGCGGGCTGACGAAGTAATAACAAAGGATGCGCTGAAAGCCTGCGGGCTGGAGGTTCAATCCCGGAAGTAAAGCGCAGCGAAGTGAGCCATGGAGGGATTGAACCTCCAGTTCGCAGGCGGACGCTGACAGGAATGAAGGCTAACGTCCTATCAAGGTGGTAGATGCTGATGGCAATGCCTGGCGGAGGCTGGCAGCAGTGACGTCGGGCAGTGTGATTAACGGGCCGAAATGTCGCAAAAGTGAGCATTTTCGGCAAGTTCGTGTATGATGCCGCGTTCTTCGCTGGCGCGAGAGCGGGCAAAAATTAGGTAAAACAGCGCTGGCCGGTAGGGTCCGGCCAGACAGGAATCAAGATATGGCAACTAACCAGAATATTCGCATTCGGCTGAAAGCGTTCGATCATCGCCTGATCGACACCTCGGCACGTGAGATCGTTGATACCGCAAAGCGCACGGGCGCTACGGTCAAGGGCCCGGTGCCCTTGCCGACCAAAATGGAGCGTTTCACGATCCTGATTTCGCCGCACGTTAACAAAGACGCGCGCGATCAGTATGAGCTTCGCACCCACAAACGGTTGATGGATATTGTCGATCCCACTGACAAGACTGTTGACGCGCTGATGAAGCTGGAATTGCCAGCTGGCGTGGATGTGCAAATTAAGCTGAATTAATGTTGAAATTGCGTCGAGCCCCGCTATAATAGCCGGCTCGCAACAGCTCCGAGTTCGGATGCGCCCTGTAGAGGCGTGCCGCGGGGCATAGCGCGATGACTATTTTACGTGGCGCCAACGGCTTATCGGAGCGTTGGCGCGGCACCGTCCGAGGTAGAGAAGCCTTGGGATACGCCATCTTGGCGGCGTCCCGGGCTTTTTGCGCGCCAACGACATGTCACGGGATGTATCCCCGTCTCGCCCGATAAAGGTGCCAGGTATTGGCGTCGAGAGTGCGCTGCCATCGTTGGCAGGCCACGACGCTGCAGGCAGGGCACGGCCACTCACGGACCACCGGTATGACATCGGCAGGCGTGGTGATGGTGGCAGCCAGCACAAGCCAATCGTAGTTTGTGACTGACCGGATTTATTAATTTATTGGCGACGACCAATCGAAGTCGTTGCATAGGAAGTGAGTAAAATGACGATTGCTCTCGTTGGCCGCAAATGCGGCATGACGCGCATATTTACGGAAGACGGTCGCTCAGTGCCCGTTTCTGTGATCGAGGCATCCCCCAACCGGGTGACTCAGGTCAAGACCGTCGAAAGAGACGGTTACCGCGCTATCCAGGTAGCTTCAGGCTCCGTAAAGCCCTCCCGTGTTTCCAAGCCCTTAGCTGGCCATTACGCTGCAGCCAAGACTGAGGCTGGCTCGCGCCTTGTCGAGCATCGGCTTGCCGATGGCGAAGGCGATGATTTGGCCGTTGGTAGTGAAGTTACGGTCGAGATCTTCGAAGAAGGCCAGAAAGTCGACGTTATCGGTACCAGTATCGGTAAAGGCTTTGCGGGCGCGATCAAGCGCCATAACTTCAGCATGCAGGACGCGACCCACGGTAACTCGGTATCTCACCGTGCGCCGGGTTCTATTGGTCAAAACCAGACGCCAGGTCGTGTCTTCAAAGGCAAGAAGATGGCGGGCCACATGGGTAACGTTCGCCGCACCGTGCAAAACCTTGAGGTTGTGCGTGTTGATGCTGAAAAGAACTTGATCCTGGTACGTGGTGCCATTCCTGGTCACGCCGACGGCAGCGTCATTGTCCGTCCGGCCATCAAATCGCGCGCAGGAGCCTGATAATCATGGCACTGAAACTGAATATTGCTGGAAACTCGGGTGCCGTTGAGGTCTCTGAAGACGCGTTTGGCGCCGAGTTCAACGAGCCGCTTATCCACCAGGTCGTTACTGCCTGGTTGGCTGGTGCCCGCAGCGGCACCAAGCGCCAGAAGAACCGTTCTGATGTGCGCGGCGGTGGTATCAAGCCGTGGCGCCAAAAAGGCACCGGCCGGGCACGCGCCGGTACGATCCGCAGCCCGATCTGGGTTGGTGGCGGTCGCGCGTTCGCTGCCCGGCCTCGCGACTATAGCCAGAAGGTCAATCGTAAGATGTACCGTGGCGCGCTGCGCTCACTGTTCTCTGAGCTCTTACGCCAGGATCGCCTGGTGATCGTCGAATCACTGTCTGTCGATGCGCCAAAGACTCGCGAGCTTGCGGCCAAGCTCAAAGAGCTCGAGCTGTCTAATGTGCTGATCGTCACGGAAGGTTTCGATGAGAACCTGTTCTTGTCCGCGCGTAACCTCAAGCACGTCGGCATTATCGATGTTGCTGCGATTGATCCGGTGACGCTGCTGCGATTCGAAAAGGTGCTGATTACCGTGCCAGCGCTGAAACTTGTTGAGGAGCGCTTGTCATGAGCCAGGCACTGAGAGAAGAGCGTTTGCTGACTATCATCCAGGGTGCTCATATTTCCGAGAAGAGCCACCTTGTTGCGGAGAAATCCAATCAGGTTGCTTTCAAGGTGCGCAGTGATGCGACCAAGCCGGAGATCAAGGCCGCTGTTGAGCAGTTGTTCGAGGTCAGCGTTGATTCGGTCACGGTTGTAAACCAGGACGGCAAGGTCAAGCGTCGCGGTCGTCAAATCGGTCGCCGCGCGTCATTCAAGAAAGCTTACGTCAGCCTGTCGGCTGGCAGTGAAATCGATTTTCTGGGTGCTGAGTAGCACCGCGGCCCCAGCTAGGTAGATATAACCATGTCATTGCAAAAAGCAAAGCCAACTTCTCCGGGTCGTCGTTTTACCGTCAAGGTACTGACGCCTGGGCTGCACAAAGGCAAGCCGCATAGCGCACTGCTGGACAAGAAGTCCAAGAGCGGCGGTCGTAACAACACCGGCCGCATCACGGTTCGCCATCACGGCGGTGGTCACAAGCAGCGTTATCGCATCATTGATTTTAAGCGCGACAAATTCGGTGTGCCAGGTGTTGTTGAGCGCCTTGAGTATGACCCGAACCGCAGCGCGCATATTGCGTTGGTCAAGTATGCTGACGGTGAGCGTCGTTACATTCTGGCGCCCAAAGGTATCCAGGCTGGTTCTCCGATTCAATCGGCTGACGATGCGCCGATCAAGCCCGGGAACTCATTGCCTTTGCGTAATATCCCGGTTGGCTCGCAGGTGCATTGCGTTGAGATGAAGCCAGGCAAGGGCGCGCAGCTCGTGCGCTCAGCAGGTGGCGTTGCTCAGGTCGCAGCGCGTGAGGGCGCGTATGTGACGCTGCGTTTGCGCTCCGGCGAGATGCGTAAGATTCACACGGATTGCCGCGCCACCATTGGCGAGGTCGGTCATGGTGAGCACAACTTGCGCAAGCTCGGCAAAGCAGGTGCCAAGCGTTGGCGCGGCGTGCGTCCGACGGTTCGCGGTGTTGCGATGAACCCGGTCGATCACCCGCATGGTGGTGGTGAAGGCCGCACTTCTGGTGGCCGCCATCCGGTTAGCCCCTGGGGTACGCCGACCAAAGGTTACAAGACGCGCTCTAACAAGCGCACCGATTCAATGATTGTTCGCCGTCGTAAGGCGAGAAAGTAGCCCTCGCGGCCACTTGCTGACGACAACCAGATAGGAAGTAATAACGTGCCTCGTTCATTAAAAAAAGGACCGTTCGTCGACAACCATCTTTCCAAGAAGGTTGCGGCTGCGGCTGCCGGTAACGATCGCCGTCCCATCAAGACCTGGTCGCGCCGCTCAATGGTGCTGCCAGACATGGTTGGTCTGACGATTGCGATTCACAACGGCCGTCAACACGTGCCTGTGTTGATTTCAGAAAACATGGTCGGCCACAAGCTGGGCGAGTTTGCGATGACGCGGACCTTCAAGGGTCACATCGCTGATCGCAAGACCAAGCGCTAAGGTCGGGAGCAGAGCATGCAAGTAGCAGCAAAATTGCGTTATGCGCGGATCTCACCGCAGAAGTGCCGGCTTGTCGCCGACATGATCCGTGGTAAGAGCGTCGACGAGGCGATAACGACACTGTCGTTTATGCCAAAGAAAGGCGCGGGCATCCTGCGCAAGGTTCTGGAGTCAGCGATCGCCAATGCCGAACACAATCATGGCGCTGACATCGACGAGCTCAAGGTCGCCACAATTATGGTTGATGAAGCACCAACGTTCCGCCGCTATCGCGCTCGCGCGAAAGGCCGTGGCACGCGCATCATCAAACGCAACAGTCACATCACGATCCGCGTAGCGGACGAGTAAGGCAGTACGGTATGGGTCAGAAAGTACATCCAACAGGCATTCGCCTTGGCATCACGTCGGACTGGGTTTCCAAGTGGTATGCCGATTCGAAGACTTTCCCAGAGTATGTTCGACAGGATCACGAGGTTCGTGAGTACCTGTTCAAACGTCTCAAAGATGCTTCCGTGTCACGCGTTCAAATCGAGCGTCCGGCCAAGAAGATCAACATCATGCTGCACACGGCGCGGCCGGGGATTGTGATCGGTAAGAAGGGCGAAGACATCGAGCGTCTGCGCCGCAGCGTTGCTGCAATGACGCAGATGCCGTTGCAGGACGTGCGAATCAACATTAGCGAAGTACGCAAGCCGGAGATGGATGCCACGCTGGTCGCGGAAGGTATCGCTCAGCAGCTCGAGCGTCGCGTGATGTTCCGCCGCGCCATGAAACGTGCTGTGACGAACACCATGCGCGTTGGCGCCCTCGGCATCAAAGTCAAGGTCGGCGGTCGTTTGAATGGTGCAGAGATTGCCCGTTCAGAGTGGTATCGCGAAGGTCGTGTGCCGCTGCACACGCTACGCGCAGATATTGACTACGGCACCGCAGAAGCCCAGACCACATACGGCATTATTGGCGTGAAAGTCTGGATCTTTAAAGGCGAGGTTTATGACACCGCCGAGGCAGCATCTACGGAAGCTGCCGAGCCAGCAGCACGATAAGGGGTAGCCTCGATGTTGCAGCCTAAACGTACAAAATTCCGCAAGCAGATGAAGGGTCGCAACCGCGGCCTGGCGTTACGCGGTAGCACAGTGTCCTTCGGTGAGTTTGCTTTGAAGGCAACGGGCCGTGGCCGTTTGACCGCCCGTCAGATCGAGGCGGCGCGTCGCGCCATGACACGTCACATCAAACGTGGCGGAAAGATCTGGATTCGGGTGTTCCCCGATAAGCCGATTAGTAAGAAGCCGTTGGAAGTTCGCCAGGGTAAAGGTAAGGGTAATGTCGAGTACTGGGTGGCGCAGATCCAGCCAGGTCGCATTCTTTATGAAATGGAAGGTGTCAGCGAAGAGATCGCGCGCGAAGCGTTCCGACTTGCTGCTGCGAAGATTCCGATGGCAACGACATTTGTCAGCAGGCAGGTAATGTGATGAAAGCCAAAGATTTGCGTGAAATGAGCACTGAGGCGCTTGAGCAGGAACTCGTTAGCCTGCGTCGCGAGCAGTTCAATTTGCGGATGCAAAAAACCACCGGTCAGGATAGTCCGACGCATGAGCACCAGCGTGTTCGCAAGGATATCGCCCGGATCAAAACGGTCATGACCGAAGCGCAAGCGAAAAGTAGCGCCTGAAGGATTCGAAGATGAGCGAAGAAGTAAACAGCGAAAAGCAGCGCCGCGTTATTGGCAAGGTCGTATCCGACAAGATGGATAAGACTGTTTCCATTGCGATCGAGCGACTCGTGCGCCATGAGGTCTACGGTAAGTATATCCGTCGTACCACCAAGCTTAAGGCACATGACGAAGCCAATGAATGCCGCATTGGCGACACGGTAGCGATTACCGAGTGTCGCCCGGTGTCCAAGAGCAAATCGTGGTCGGTGGTCGAAGTAGTGGATCGGGCTTCCGATCGCTAACGTTGGGCTGATAGACGGTAAGAACAGATAACGGTTCTGTGCGGCCAGGTCGCGACATGAGCCACAGGCAAGGTTAGAAGCCAATGATTCAGATGCAAACAGTGCTGGATGCAGCAGACAACAGCGGTGCACGTCGCGTGATGTGTATCAAGGTGCTTGGTGGTTCCAAGCGCCGTTACGCTGGTGTTGGTGACATCATTAAAGTCAGCGTCAAGGATGCGATCCCACGCGGCAAGGTCAAGAAGGGCGAGGTCTATAACGCCGTTGTTGTGCGCACCCGGAAGGGCGTCCGTCGCAAGGATGGTTCACTGATCCGGTTCGATGGTAACGCTGCCGTCTTGTTGAACAGCAAGCTTGAGCCAATTGGCACACGTATTTTTGGCCCAGTCACGCGCGAGTTGCGCAGCAGCAATTTCATGAAAATTGTATCGCTCGCACCCGAAGTGCTGTAAGCGAAGTCTTTCAAAGGTCTGACAGACATGAAGAAAATCAGAAAAGGCGACGAAGTCGTCGTAATTACCGGCAAGGACAAGGGCCGTACCGGCACCGTCCTGCAGGTACGTGATGATGATCGCGTGCTGGTAGAGGGCATTAATGTTGCCCGCAAACACGTCAAGGCAAACCCGAATGTGGGTGAGCCTGGCGGTATTCAGGACAAGAATATGCCGTTGCATATTTCGAATGTTCAGGTGTACAACTCGGCCACCAAGAAAGGCGACCGTGTTGCGATAGAAGTCAGTGATAAAGGCGTTAAGAAACGCGTATTTCGCTCCAACAACGAGGCGGTAGACGTTTAAGCCCGCGGGCGCGTCTGACGAAACTATGGCTAGACTGCAAGAACACTACAACACCACGGTTATCCCTGCATTGCAGGAAAGACTGGGTCTTAACAATGTGATGGAAGTGCCGCGCATCACCAAAATCACCCTGAACATGGGTGTGGGTGAGGCAATCGCTGACAAGAAGATCATGGACCATGCCGTCAAGGACATGACCGCGATCGCGGGTCAGAAGCCGATTGTGCGTAACGCACGCAAATCGGTTGCTGGATTCAAGGTTCGCGAGGGTTTCCCGATTGGCTGCAAGGTGACACTGCGACGTGAGCGTATGTATGAGTTCCTCGATCGGCTGATTTCGATTGCGATTCCGCGTATTCGTGACTTTCGTGGTCTGAACGCGAAGTCATTCGATAAGCAGGGTAACTACTCTATGGGCGTCCAGGAGCAGATCATCTTCCCTGAGATTGACTACGATCAGATCGACTCCGTGCGCGGCATGGATATTACGATTACAACCACTGCTCGTAACGCGGACGAAGGTCGCGCGTTGCTTGAAGCATTTAGTTTCCCTTTTAAGCGCTAGTCGCAACGATAAGGTTCAGGTAAGCCCTATGGCAAAGAAATCAATGGTTGCGCGGGAAGTCAAACGCGCGAAGCTGGTAGAGCGTTACGCGAGCAAGCGTAAAGCGCTAAAGGCCGTCATTAACAGCCCCGAGAGCTCCATGGAAGAGCGCGAGGCGGCGCAGACCAAGCTCAACGCGATGCCGCGTGATGCGTCGCCAGTACGCAAGCACAATCGGTGTGCGATTACAGGCCGGCCGCATGGCTTCTACCGCAAGTTTGGCTTGGCCAGAAATAAGCTGCGTGAAGCAACCATGAATGGCGAAATCCCCGGGCTGCGCAAAGCCAGCTGGTAACGGGAAGGAATAACCGATATGAGTATGAGTGATCCTATTGCCGATATGCTGACGCGTATCCGCAACGCACAAAAAGCCCGCAAAGTCGCGGTGACCATGCCGTCTTCGAACGCCAAGGTGGCTATTGCCAACGTTTTGCGTGATGAAGGTTATGTGGGTGACGTATCCGTCGACAAAGATGGTGCGAAAGCACAACTAACGGTCGAGCTGCGCTACCACGAGGGCACACCCGTGATCGAGAAGATCAAGCGTGTCAGCAAGCCGGGCCTGCGGATTTACCGGCCGACCAGCGAGCTACCGAAGGTACTTGGCGGTCTGGGTGTTGCGATCGTGTCGACGTCTGCGGGTGTCATGAGCGATCGCCAGGCGCGCGAGAAGGGTATCGGCGGCGAAGTCATTTGCATGGTGTCCTGATACGCCTGACGAAACGAACACATGGTGCCCGATGCTCGGTGCGCCGAAACGGAATAAGAGACGACAATGTCTAGAATAGCGAAACAACCTGTCACCTTGCCGAAAGGCGTCGAGCTGACCCAAAGCGGCAGCACGGTATCCTTGAAAGGCAGCAAAGGTACGTTGTCCATGGACCTGAACAGCGAAATTGAGTTGGCTGAACAGGACGGTGGATGGACCGTTGCGCCTCGCAGCGGCTCGCGCTTCGCCAAGGCGATGTCCGGCACAACCCGGTCTTTGCTGGCCAATATGGCGCATGGCGTATCGGAAGGCTGGCAGCGCAAGCTGACGTTGGTCGGTGTCGGTTATCGTGCTGCGGCGCAAGGTAACTCGCTGAACCTCACGTTGGGCTTCTCACATCCTGTCGTGCACAAGATGCCGGAAGGCGTCAGCGTGGAGACACCGAGTCAGACCGAAGTCATCATTTCGGGCATCGACAAGCAGGTCGTTGGCCAGGTTGCTGCGGAGATTCGCGCCTACCGCCCGCCAGAGCCTTACAAAGGTAAAGGTGTGCGCTACAGCGATGAGCGTGTGGTCCGTAAGGAAGCCAAGAAGAAGTAACGCATTGACACTGGGTGCGCCTTGGCTGGCCACCTTATTTCGAAAGCTGGCGCTGGCGATAGATGGCCCGCGTGGCTGGCGAGAAGAGAAACGATTATGAAACTGAACAAAAACGACAACCGGTTGCGACGCGCTCGACGCACGCGTGCCAAGATCCGTGAGCTAGGCGAGTTACGCCTCAGCGTACATCGCACACCGCGCCACATTTATGCGCAGATCATCGGCGCTGACGGTGGCTCGGTACTGGCTTCCGCCTCAACAGTTCAAAAGGCTGTGGGCGAGGGTTTGAAAGGCACGGGCAACGTTGATGCTGCAAAAGCGGTTGGCAAAGCGCTCGCCGAGCGCGCCAAGGAAGCGGGCATCGAACGGGTTGCGTTTGATCGCTCAGGATACCTATACCACGGTCGCGTTAAGGCACTCGCTGATGCGGCACGCGAAGCAGGATTGCAGTTCTAACCTGGCAACTTACTGACGTTGTCTTAAAGGATGCGCGCAGAGACTGCGCATTGGGAATTTGAAGCATGGCAAAGAATGACAAACAAAACTCTGGTGACGATCTGCTCGAGAAGCTCGTTGCTGTAAACCGCGTTGCGAAGGTCGTCAAAGGCGGCCGTCAGTTCGGCTTTACCGCGCTGACCGTGGTCGGTGACGGCAATGGCCGCGTCGGTTTTGGTTACGGAAAAGCACGCGAGGTGCCGATTGCCATCCAAAAGGCAATGCAGGCTGCGCGCAAGAACATCGCCAAGGTGCACTTGCGTGATGACTCGCTGCAATACGAGATCAAGGGTCGACATGGTGCGACGCGTGTCTACATGCAGCCGGCTTCCGAAGGTACTGGTGTCATTGCCGGTGGTGCCATGCGCGCGGTATTTGAATGCGCTGGTGTGCGCAACGTGCTCGCGAAGAGTTACGGCTCTCGCAACCCCATCAATGTCGTACGCGCAACCATCAATGGTCTGAAGAGTATTCATTCACCGCGTTCCATTGCTGCCAAGCGTGGCAAGAAAGTCGAAGAGATCCTGGGTTAAACCATGGCTAAAGCAAAAAACAAACTGAAAGTGACCCTGATCAAGAGCAAGTTTGGCCGGCTGAAGAACCACCGCGCCAGCATTGCCGGTCTGGGCCTGCGTCGCATCAATCACACGGTGGAAGTCGAAGACACGCCGGAGAATCGCGGCATGATCAACCAGGTGTCATACCTGTTGAAAGTTGAGGAAGCGTAATGCGTCTGAACACATTAAAGCCAGGTGCTGGCAGCAAGCCGACCGGCAAACGCCTCGGTCGCGGCCATGCCGCAGGCCAAGGTAAAACGAGTGGTCGTGGTGTCAAAGGCCAGCACGCGCGTTCCGGTGGTTATCACAAAGTCGGTTTTGAGGGTGGCCAGATGCCCCTTCAACGCCGCTTGCCGAAGGTTGGTTTCAACTCGCGCAAGGCGCGTTTGTCGGCCGAGGTTCGTTTGCATGAGCTTGAGCTTGTGAAAGACGACGTTGTGGATCTTCTGACGCTGAAGCGCGCTCAGGTCATCCCTGCGCAAACCCAAAAGGCCAAGGTTATTGATTCGGGCAGCCTGACTAAAGCGGTCAAATTGCAGGGTATCGCGGTAACCCCCGGTGCTCGCAAAGCAATTGAGGCTGCCGGCGGCAGCATTGAAGCTTAGGCTTCATCTAACGGTATATAGAGCGTAGACGTGGCGAAAAAAGGTCAAAACGATCTCACGGGCAACCTGGCACAGGCCAGCAAGCTGACAGAGCTCAGGCAACGCCTGCTGTTTCTGATCGGTGCGCTGATTGTGTATCGCATCGGTACGTTTATTCCCGTACCGGGCGTCGATCCATTGCAGCTGGCCAATTTCTTTGATCAGCAGGCAGGCAACATCCTTGCGATGTTCAATATGTTCTCTGGCGGTGCCCTGCAGCGCTTTGGCATATTCGCGTTGGGCATCATGCCGTACATCTCTGCCTCGATTGTGATGCAGATGGCGACGGTCGTGGTGCCGAGCCTTGCCAAAATCAAGAAAGAAGGTGAGGCGGGTAAACGTAAGATCACCGGCTATACCCGCCAGGGCACGCTGGTACTTGCCGCAATTCAGTCGGTCGCTGCTGCTTATGCAATCCAGAATCAGCCAGGGCTGGTCGTGAATCCCGGTTGGCAGTTCATGGTCGTTGGCGTAGTGACGCTGGTCACGGGGACGATGTTCCTGATGTGGCTGGGTGAGCAGATTACCGAGCGTGGGGTTGGCAACGGCATCTCGCTGATCATTCTGGCCGGTATTATCGCTGGCATGCCAGGCGCGATTGCGGGAACGGCTGAGCTCGTGAGTAACGGCACCATGTCTCCTGCGCTGGCGTTGTTGATCGTTATTGCCTTTATCGCAATCACCGTGTTCGTCGTGTATATGGAAAGCGCGCAGCGCCGAATTACGGTACACTACGCGCGACGTCAGCAAGGCAGGCGACAAATGCAGGCTCAGAGCACGCATTTGCCGTTCAAGATCAACATGTCGGGTGTTATCCCGCCGATTTTTGCGTCAAGCCTGCTGCTGTTCCCGGCGACCATGGTTCAGTTTGGCGGTGCCAACCCGAACCCCGGCGAGTTCACACAAACCCTGCAGGCGATTGGCGCTGCACTGAGCCCTGGGCAACCCATCTATATTGTGTTGTACGGCGCGCTCGTGGCGTTCTTCTGCTTCTTTTATACCGCGCTGGTTTATAACTCGCGCGAAACCGCGGACAACCTGAAGCGCTCCGGCGCATTCATTCAGGGTATCCGCCCTGGGCAACAGACGGGCGAGTACATCGACCGCGTGTTGACCAGACTGACCTTCTGGGGTGCCCTGTACATTACGGGTGTCTGCCTGGTGCCTGAGCTGGTACGGATGTTCTACCCGAGCATACCGTTCAACTTTGGCGGTACATCGTTGTTGATCCTCGTGGTCGTTACGATGGACTTCATGCAGCAGCTGCGTGCGCACACGTTGTCGCACCAGTATGACGGCATGATGAAGAAGGCCAATTTGCGCAATTACAGCCGAACGTAGCGGCGAGAATAGTAGTGGTCCGGACCATCCAGGTGGCACGGGCGCGAGGAGAACGAAGATGAAAGTTCGTGCATCAGTTAAAAAAATCTGCCGAAACTGCAAGTTGATCCGCAGGAAAGGCGTATTGCGAGTGATTTGTACAGACGCTCGTCACAAGCAGCGTCAGGGCTAGGCCCGCGTTAGCACTCGGAACGTTAAGAGGAAATTATTGTGGCCCGTATTGCAGGCATAAACATTCCAGTCAACAAGCATGTCGTCATTGCACTTACCAGCATCTTCGGCATTGGTCCTACGCGCGCGAAACAGATTTGTGCGACAGCCGGTGTCGATGAGCACGTGCAGGTGAAAGACCTGGCTGAGCCGGAAGTCGCCATGCTGCGTGACGAGGTTTCACGCTTCACGGTCGTAGGCGATCTTCGTCGTGAGACTTCAATGAACATCAAGCGTTTGATGGATCTCGGTTGCTACCGTGGCATCCGTCATCGTCGCGGCTTGCCGTTGCGCGGTCAGCGTACGCGCACCAACGCACGTACCCGCAAGGGTCCGCG
>JBCCCC010000099.1:0-12476 GCA_039033695.1 Pseudomonadota bacterium
AATGCAAAAGTGGCAGGACAATTCATGAAACTCGACAGCAACGGCGATGGCTTCCTCGACGCAGAGGAGTTCAGTGCGCTGGATCACAACGACGAAAAATACTAGCGGCAGAACTGCTCCGTTTCCGCTATGCTCCAACCAGTAGTGGCGGAAATTGAGGAGGTGATCACATGTCGAGTGAGAATAATACCGGGCCGAGCATGTTGGCTTGTGCGGAGACAGTGGTTCACTGATTCTTTGCGCATGCAGGCGATGTAAAGCCTGGCTCACGGAGGCCGCACCCGCAAGGGGCGGCCTTTTTTTATGCTGCTGCGTTACGAGCGCCTGAACGGTTGCGTCAGCAGCCGGTCCAGTCGTTGCTCGCCGCTGTCACGAAAAGCCTCGATACCAATGCGCATATTGTCATGGCCGGCAGCGGGTGCGGCGCGATACGTGGCAAACAGCCAATCCCACCATGGCAAGTTGAAACCAAAGTTGCTATCCGTTTCCTGTCTTATTGTCGAATGGTGCACCCGGTGCATATCCGGCGTAACGATCAGGCACCTTAAGCATGCATCGACCGGCGCGGGCAGGCGCAGGTTGGCATGATTGAACATGGATGTCGCGTTCAGAATGATCTCAAATGCAATAACGGCTTCGACAGGTGCGCCGAGCAGCAAGACCACGAGTAGTTTGAATGCCAGCGATAACACGATTTCCAGAGGATGAAATCGTGCCCCGGTCGTGACATCGAACACAGTATCGGCATGATGCATCCGATGAATTCGCCAGAGCGATGGCAGCGCATGTAGTAATCGATGTTGCCAATAGATCGCCAGATCCAACAGCACAATGCAGGCGATAAACGAGAGCCAGAATGGTGCATCGATGATCGGCATCAGGCCGATACCGCGCTCGGCCGCAAGTAGGGCGGCGCCAACTGGCAAGATCGGCAACAGCAAGCGAGACACCACGGTGTTGATGACAACGATTGACAGGTTAGCCGGCCAGCGTTGGCGACGCTGTGCCGCTACTTTGCGTCTTGGCAGCATCGCCTCCAGCGCCATCAGGGCCAACAACACAACAACGAATACGATCAACCGAAGGCTGCTCTCGTTGCTGGCGAGCCACTCGGTCATGCGCGCAAGTAGTTCCAGATTTCGGAGATAACGACTGAGCCTTCTCCTACTGATGATGCGACTCGCTTGACAGACCCCGCGCGCACATCACCAACCGCATAGATGCCATCACGCGACGTGGCGAAGGACGACGACTTGCCAGCCCGCTCCCCTGTCAGAACGAAACCCCGCTCGTCAAGATCGACCAGGCCCGATAGCCAACCGGTGTTAGGCGCTGCACCAACCATTAGAAAGACGGCGCGCGTGTCGTGAACTCGCGTCTGGTTTGCCGCCTTGTCCCGAATAACCACGCTATCGAGCTGCTCGTCACCACGCAGCTCGACGATCTCGGATTGATAGTGAATCGTAATCTTCGGATCGGCATTCAGACGGCTGAGCAAATACTCCGACATGGATTCGGCAAGCGTAGTACCGCGGACCAGTACATGCACATGATTAGCGGCCCGGCTCAAGTACATGGCAGCCTGTCCCGCAGAATTGCCGCCGCCGACCACAAACGCATCGGTGCCACGACAATAGCGCGCTTCGGATTCCGTCGCAGCGTAGTAGACGCCGATACCTTCGAAGTGCTCCAACCGATCCAAGGGAAGGCGCCGGTATTGCACGCCCGTTGCCACCAGCACGGCGCGCGCTTCTATGCAAACGCCATCATCCAGTCTCGCGGAAAACGTTCCGTCATCGTGTCCGGCCAATGAATCAACCCGTCGCGGCATTGCGAAGCGGGTCCCGAATTTAAGTGCCTGGACTTCGCCCCGAAACAACAGATCGCCGCCGGAGATGCCGGTGGGGAAACCCATGTAGTTCTCGATCCGCGACGAGGTGCCCGCCTGGCCGCCAATGGCGAGTTCCTCGACCACCAGTGCACTGAGACCCTCGGCGCCCGCGTACACGCCCGCGGCAACGCCTGCCGGCCCACCGCCAACGATTAGCACGTCGGTCACACTACCTTCTTCAAGCGTCAGGTCGAGCCCTAACAGCCGCGCAATAGCGGCCGGGCAGGCGCCATCGACAACTTTGTCTCGGCCGAAAATCACGGCGGGCTCGTCCGCGGAGATGTCGCATGCTGCTGCGGTCTTGTGGGCTTGCTCACTACTTAGTTCGATACGCTTGACCGGAATACGGTTGCGACTGGCAAACGCGTCAATACGACGCATATTGGCGTCCTGATCAGCGCCAAGCAACGTAAGCGATGTGTTGCCATCCGCCAGCTGGCGGCGACGCCGCGCTGCGAATACCGTAATCAGGATATCGCTCATCTCAGGTATTTCTGACATGAGTCGCAGCACCGCCTCGCGCGGTACAATGAGCGCTTTGGTTTCTGCCGCCGCGCGCATCGGCAATGTACTGACACCACCATTGAGAAAGCTGATATCGCCAACGAACTGTGTGGGCCCGAGCGTGTGCGGCACGGATCGTTCACCGGTAAACGGGTCGTACAGTTCGATCTCACCGTCGAGGACGTAGATGAATCGATCAACGCGCTGGCCGATGTCGATCACCGGGTCGCCAGCCTGAAAGACATGCTCTTTGCCAACGGCGCGCAAGGCGTCGACGTGACTGTCGTGTAGGGGCGTTCTTTGCATGACCCGAAGGTCTGCGGCCATCGATTCCATTTTGCGAACTCCTGGGCGGTGCTGATGATGTTAACGCAGTAACGCCGCTGATTTTATCTGAAGCCAGACCGTTGCGCCGGGTGTTAGCGCGAGCTGTGTGACCGAGCGTCGCGAGACGCGAGACATGAATCGCGTTGAACCCGTGTTGAAGGTCAAAAGCGAGAATCCGGGCGCCGTATCGTCCGAAACATCCACAAGCGTCGCCGGTAGCCGGTTAAGAACGCTCGTGTCTTTTGGCTCGTCCAATGCCACACTGACGTCTCGTGCCAACACATGCGCTCGCAATGCTTGGCCAAGATGTAGCCCCGACTCGACAAGGTACAGTGCACCGCCATCAAACGACAAGGTCGCCAAGCCCCAGTCGGCGTCGACGCCAGTAATCTCACCCTCAATGACGGCACCGGCCTGATTTCCCAGCAATCGTGCGGCAGTCGGATCGAGTAGCACATCACGCAATGCGCCTTGAGCCGTGACCGATCCGCGATCCAAGAGCAACAGGTGATCGGCCAGTCGAACAACTTCGTCGATCTGGTGGCTGACATAGATCATGGGTATGGAAAGCTCGCGTGTAAGCCGTTCGAGATAGGGTAGAACTTCCTGCTTGCGTTGGCGATCCAGCGATGCCAGTGGTTCGTCCATCAGCAGCAGCTCTGGCGCCGACAGCAATGCACGAACAATCGCAACGCGCTGTTGCTCACCGCCCGACAGCTGATGAGGCATGCGCTCGGTCAACGCACCAATGCCGAGCAGCTCAAGCAAGTCCTGCGCCGACGCGAGCGATGCACCGTTCGCCCGCCGTCGCGCGAAGGCCAGATTGCCAGCTACCGTCAAATGCGGGAACAGACTCGCTTCTTGGAAGACAAAACCGACTCGCCGTCGGTGTGTTGGCATGCGCTGGTCGCCGCGTTGCCAGTGCCGATCGCGCACACGGATATCTCCGACCGCGGTTGGCTCAAGCCCCGCTACACATCGCAACAGTGTCGTCTTGCCGGAGCCGGAGACCCCAAAGACCGCAGTGGTTCCTGCGCCCGGAAGCTGGGTGTCGATGGCCAGTGTGAATACACCGTTCGCCCCGCGCGCGTACGTGGCCTTGAGTGACAGCGCAATGTCAGAGGTCCTAGCGCCCAAAGTTCAGCCCGCTGCTGCGACTACGCCGCTGTGTCACATATAAAAGGCATAACACGACAAAAGAGAACACAACCATTGTCCCGGAGAGCCAGTGGGCGCCCACATAGTCGAGTGCTTCGACATGATCATAGATCTGCACCGAGACCACGCGAGTCTCGTCGGGGATATTGCCACCAATCATCAATACAACACCAAACTCGCCGACGGTGTGCGCGAACCCGAGTACAGCCGCACTGACAAAACCAGGTCGTGCGAGCGGCAATGCGACGCTGATGAAGCGATCCAACGATCCTGCACCTAACGTGGCGGCAACTTCGAATGGTCGATCGCCAATGGCTTCAAACGCGTTCTGGATGGGTTGTACAACGAACGGGAGCGAGTACACGGTTGATGCGACGACGAGACCCCAGAAGGTGAAGGCGAGGTAGCCAAGGCCCAGCGTGTTGGTCAACGCACCGATGGGGCCGTCTGGACCCAGTGCCAACAGAAAATAGAATCCAATCACAGTCGGAGGTAGGACCAATGGGAGGGCAACGAGCGCGTTCACGGGCCCTCGCCAGGCGGAGTGGGTTCGCGCGAGCCACCAGGCCAACGGGGTGCCGAGTAGCATGAGCAAGAGCGTGACGGTCGTGGCTAACCGAATCGTTAGCCAGATTGCCCCGAGGTCGGCATCAGAGAACGGTATCACGGCTCATCACTGGAGGTGTCGGCATCATATAGCCATATCGACTAATGATTTGCTGCGCGGGATTGGTGTGCAAATACGCAAGAAACGCCATCGCGGCTTGGGGAAACTGGCTGCGCGTGAGAACAACCGCATCTTGCAGTACGGGCCCATGTAGCGTTTGCGGTACGAGTATTCCCGAACCGGTGACGAACGCACCGTCGCGCATGACGACGGATGCCGCGACAAGTCCAAAGCGCGCATTACCGCTGGCCGCGAACTGATAAGCCTGACTGACGCTTTCGCCATAGACGAGTCTCGGGCGCAGCTGATCAGCCAATCCCAATGCGCCTAAGACTTGCTCTGCCGCAGCCCCATAAGGGGCAATTCTCGCGTTTGCGACGGCGATACGCCCCTCGCTCTGACTCAAGGCGCGGCGGATTTCATCGGCATGGTAGTCCGGACGACGCGTCCACAGTACCAACCGGCCACTGGCGTACGTGTATCTGCTATCGCCAAGTGCAAGGCCGTCCCGAACCAACGCGGCGGGCTTGTTTTGGTCGGCTGAAAAAAACAGGTCATAGGGCGCGCCTTGGCGGATCTGGGCATAGAGTTTGCCGGATGCGCCGGGCGCAATCTTGAGTACATGTCCTGTGTCTTGTTCGAACGCCGCCGCAAGCTCACGCATCGGCGCATTGAAGTTTGCCGCGACCGCTAGACGCAGCTCTGCCCCCCGCGCATCTTGCACGACCAACGCACAGGTGAAAATGGCCAGCAACAGTCGACGCACGCTTAGATCAACAACTCCAGGGAAGTGCCGCAATCGCAAGCGGCGGATGCTCTACACTAACCCAAGCGCTCGTTCGGCACTAGCGTCCTGGCGCTGCGACTGCCGGGCCTGCTTGGGCCTAGCGTTCCATCGCGAACTGCGAATTGCGAACGGTCAACCGCTCGAACTGTTGCTGTTTTCGAACACAACGTTTCGCTCGCCTGCGGGCAAGCTGCGCGGCAACTGTGATGGCCGATTCCAGGCCGTCTCGCACGGCCGTCACCGTTATCGGCAAGTGACCATCCAGGCGTACGCTGATGACGACCGTCTTGTCCAGCCCACCCTTTGGGCCATTGATGTCACGTAAGAACACATCGACAGACCTTACCCGCGCTTCATAGCGCTCCAATGCACTGTTAACTCGCGTAACAACGAATCGCTCGATGGTGGGCTCAACATCGAGTCCTTGCGAATGAATGTTTATTTGCATGGGTTAGCTCCAATGTTAAAGCTATCAGTGTCACGCTGACTGAAAGCCGGGTCCATTCGGAGTATCCGATGTTGCGTCGATCTAAACCGAATCGATTGGAATATAGAAAAACAGATCGTTGAGATCGAGAAAAACGACCTTATCGAGGATTGACATCGGCAAAACTGGAGTATAGTCAAGCGCCATAACTTAATAATAGCATCCAGATCGGCAGCCGGTATCGGATCGAAAAAACTACCGAATTCGAGTCCAGAGTATTTCGGCTACACACCGAAAGATCAGTGAAAACCGTTGTTTTCGACGCTTTCGCTTACGTTAGCGCTGCGAAGGTTGGCGAGTCCGGTCTGGCATGCGAATTAACAAGCAAAACAAAGGCAGAAAACATCGATGCGCCATCTCAACTATAGTCATTTACAGTATTTCTGGGCGGTTGCGCGCGAGGGCAGTATTGTCGCGGCTGCCGAGACGCTGCACATTACGCCGCAGACGATCAGCGGCCAGTTGAAGATGCTCGAAGAGTCGCTGGGGCAGCCGCTGTTTAACAGGGTAGGGCGCCGCCTCGAACTCACAGACCTTGGCCATACGACGTTCGAGTATGCCGACGAGATTTTCAGCATTGGTGCTGAATTGGCGAACGTCGTGCGAGGGCAACACAAGACAGGTCCACTGACATTCAAAGTCGGCGTTGTGAGTTCAATGCCCAAGCTGGTTGCCGAACGGATCATCGCGCCTGCGTTTAATATTGAGACATCCATCAAGCTGCGATGCATTGAGAAATCGTTGAATTCCCTGCTTGGTGATCTCGCGACGCACCGCCTCGACCTGGTGCTTTCTGATCAGCCGATGCCGCAGGGGCTAAGTCTGCGAGCCTATAACCACCGGCTCGGGGAGAGCGGCATGACCTTCTTTGCGCGCAAGGTTGACGCACGGAAATACAAGCCTCGCTTTCCGAACAGCTTGAACGGTGCGCCACTCCTGATGCCGGCACCGAACTCCGCGTTGCATCGTCGACTCGACGCCTGGTTCTATGCCAATGACATATCGCCCAACATTGTCGGCGAGTTTGACGACAGCGCGCTCATGAAAGCCTTTGGTGAAGCCGGTGTCGGTATTTTCGTCGGGCCAACGGCGATCGAAAAAGAGATCTGTACGATGTACCGCGCCAGTGCCATCGGTCGAACAAACGAGCTTACCGAACAGTTTTATGCGATTTCACCAGAGCGCAGGCTGAAGCACCCCGCCGTCGTGCTGATTACCGAGGCCGCAAGAAGCGACCTGTTTTCTGGCGGTTGATTGAACGCTGACGCCATATGAGCTTGGCTTCCTGGCTTTATAGTTGACACATTAACTAAAATAATTGATACTTCAACTATCGTATGTTTTGGAGATAGCCGGTGGCGGGAGCGCAGCGCGAGAGACTTGAGTCAGGCTCATGGCTGGCGGTCGTGCGCGCCTACGAGCGTTGTTCTCGACTGTACTCGGAACTGCTCAAACCATTCGAGCTTACTACCCCGCAATACGACCTGTTGCTGGCCATACAGAAGCTAGGTGGCAGCGCGATGCCGCACGAGCTAGCCAACGCCATGTACGTCACCCGAGGCAATATCACGGGCTTGATGAAGCGACTAGAGGCACAAGGTCTGATGCGTCGCCGACGACATGAGAATGACGGTCGGGCGCAGGTGTGCGAGTTGACTTACGAGGCGACAGAATTGCTGGCCAGCGCGAACCAGGCGGCAGCCAGGTTCATCAAGGCCCAGCTGGAGCCGTTCGATGACCGCACGCTCATGCGTATTGAGCGCGACATGAACGAGATGGCGGCGCATCTGAACACACTTGACCCATTGGCGATTGCCCAGGAGGTACACAATGACCGCTGACCAGAATGCACCGCTACAGGCACCTAATCCGCTGGCTATCATCCGCGAGGCGCGCGTGGGCCTGGACATGGCAAAGATGTTGTTGCCGCTGACCGGCGCGCAACTGCGGCCCCGGTTACCAGCGCAACGTACGCCGATTATGGTCTTACCCGGCTTTGGCTCGGACGATCGCTACACACTGCCGCTGCGCCATTTTCTCAAGCGCAATGGCTATCGCGCTGAGGGGTGGGGACTTGGGATGAACCTTGCGGGTGTAAACCTGGAACACTCGCTCGATGATTTGAGAGATACCTGGGAGGTTGATGCTCGAGATGCGTACAACGGTGAGGCGTCGGTGCCGTATTTGTGTGACCGTGTTGTCGAGCGTGTGGCCGCGAGAGCCGAGTCCTATGGCGAGCCGATGACCCTCATTGGGTGGAGCCTCGGCGGTTACCTGGCGCGTGAAGCGGCGCGGGACCTGCCAACAGCAGTGAAACAGGTGATTACGCTCGGTTCGCCGACTGTAGGTGGCCCGAAGTACACGGCCGCGGCCGGATTTTTCAGGAAGCGTCAGATGGATCTCGACTGGATTGAGCGTGAGATCACCAAACGCGAAGCGCGACCCATCATGCAGCCAATCACGGCAATCGTCAGCCGCAGTGATGGTGTGGTTGGCTGGGGCGCGGCACAGGACCATTTCAGCCCGAACGTTCGCCACGTCGAAATCGATGCATCACATCTTGGCATGGGCTTCAACCCGGCGATCTGGCGCGAGATTATCGCGGTTCTTGGTAGCGAGTCTTCTATAGACTAGTATGGCATCTGAATGGCTAGAACGGCGCGGGTCGAGCGGATTCCTGAAGTCGGCCTCAACGGTGCGCCAAAGCATATACCTGGCGATTGCCAATATCGATTAATTTACTTTAAATAGAGTTAGTAAATATTTGATAAATAAAACGTTTATCACGCTTGCTTTGACGCTTCTTGTTGCCTGGAGCTCCGCGGGCTGCAGTCGCCAGGCGGACACGGGTGGGTCCGGTGCGAAGGCTGACGAGCTTGCCGAAGCGGCTGCAGCAGAACATACGCAAACGCCGGATTTGCCCGATGTACTCACAAGGCCATTGCGATTGGCCTTCATGTCAGGCCATGTCGAAGCAGGGATCGCGCTGTATAGGGCCGGGGAGCCAACAATGGCCGCGCCACATTTGTTGCACCCTGTGTCAGAAACCCATGCAGCCGAGCGCGCGGGGCTTGACGAGCTGGGCTTCGATCCAACGGTTTTCGAGGCCGTGTCGTCGGCGCTAGATGCTGGTATCACGGCTGATGAAGTTGATTCACAGCTAGTGAAGGCTCAACAAAACCTGGCCGACATGGCGTCGCGCGCAGGGGGCGAGCCGGTCGAGGTCATCGCTTTCTTGCTCGATACGATCGACAAAGAGTATGCCATCGGTGTTGTTGATGGCGTGGTGACAGATCCGGGTGAGTATCAGGATGCGTATGGATTCACACGCGTTGCCATTGCGACGGCGGCCCAGCTGCCAACCGAACTGCGCGATGCTGTGCTGCCGGAACTGGAGGCCCTGTTGCAGCTCTGGCCGTCGGCGCCTGTTCCCCCGGAGAACCCAACCCCCAGCCCGCTGGTTGCCCAGCAAGTGGCCGGCGCGCGTTTTGCGCTTGGCATCCCCATCGAATAGCCCATCGGCCCGCTAGGGCGGCGAGGTCTGTCTGCATGCGGCGACTGACATGTCGCTGAGCGCAGACGAATTCGCCTTTCCTTTGAACATAACCTGGGAATCGCCCCGTATTCTGTGAAACAGCGTCGAATCGCTGTGGCAGCCGGGAGCGATAATTCGTCCCTGCCGTCGACACCGCCGGTAACGCCAAGAATATGTTCGAGGGATCTCCAATGCGCGCTGGCTTTGCTCCGTTTCACTATCTGCTGCTTGCGTTGATATTGACACTCGCTGGCTGCTCGTCCACCAGTGAGGACGAAAATGGCCTCGACACGTCGAATCTGGTCACGACGCCTGAGACCGCCGGTGCGACCCAGGAGGCTGCCCAACAAGCGATCAATGATGCTGGCCTGAGGCTTGGCACCATTACCAGCCAGTCCAGCGATACGGTATCCATCGATCTCGTCATCGGCACCGTACCAGCCGCGGGGCTTTCGGTGCCTGCCGGATCGAGGGTCAATCTCGTGGTATCCAGTGGCAGCGCGAATGTGGTTGTGCCAATGACTGCTGGCACGACATCAGCAACAGCGCAAACCCTGATTACGGATGCGGGTCTCGTCGTGGGTGATATCGCCAATGAGGCAAGCGATACGGTGCCAACAGGTGAGGTTATTCGCACGACGCCAGAGGCTGGCAGCACCGTCGCGCGTGACACACCGATCCGTATCGTCGTATCCACGGGACCGGCTAGCATCAGTGTGCCAGCTGTGACCAACCTGACCGAGGCTGCGGCAGCAAGTGATCTCACCGACGCGATGCTGCAGGTCGGCGACGTTACCGGTGCGCCCAGTGACATCGTTCCAGCTGGCCGAATCGTCAGCCAGGAGCCGGTCGCAGGCGCCATGGTCAGCGCTAATACTGCAGTCGATCTCGTCGTCTCGTTAGGGCCATCCAATATCACGACACCTGATACTGTCGGCCTGACAGAAGGCGCCGCGATTACGGCAATAACCAATGCCGGACTGACCGTTGGTGCGACCACCGGGCAGGCGAGCGTGGACGTGCCGGCCGGCAGCGTGATTTCTCAGGAGCCCGCAGCCGGCACACTGGTCGCACTCACGATGCCGGTCGACCTCTTGTTGTCGCTCGGACCAGACCCGGTGCCGGTACCGTTTATTGTCGGCTTGACGGAAGCTTCCGCGCTGGCCGTATTACTCAACGCCGGACTTGAACCGGGCGTTATCTCACGAGTATTCAACAACAACATACCGTTAGGCGAGGTAATCAGCCAAGCGACACCGACAGGCACACTGGTCGCACCCGATACAACCCTCGATTTCGTTGTGTCGCTCGGGCCACCCGTGCCGACGCCGAATGTTGTTGGCCTGACGCAGGCTGATGCCGAGACCGCGATCACAGGGGCACAGCTGACAGTCGGCGAAATCACCGAAGCGAATGATTTCAATGTGCCAGCCGGCAGCGTCATTAGTCAGGACCCTGGCGCTGGCACCAACGTACCCGTCGGTGCCAGCGTGGATCTTGTGATATCGATTGGCCCGCCGACGGTGGTGACACCCAACGTTGTTGGCCAATCTCAGGCCAATGCGACGATGACACTTGATGCTGCCGAGCTGGTGGTAGGCAATGTGATGCAACAAGAAAGCGTCAGTGTGCCTGCTGGTGATGTCATCAGCCAAAATCCGACAGCCGGTACCGTTGCCATCGTTGGCAGTAGCGTTAACCTCGTGGTGTCGAGCGGTCCGCCGCCCATGGTCATTGTGCCCGACGTAGTTGGACAAACCGAAGCGCAAGCCACCTCGGCATTGACCGGTGCAGGCCTCAATGTCGGGACCGTGACCGAACAAAACGACAACACCATTCCCGATGGCAGTATCATCAGCCAGAATCCCGTCGGCGGCGCCTCGGTCATGGCAGGTAGCGCCGTCAGTCTGGTGCGATCGATCGGCCCGCTTGTCGATGCGTTTAGTGATGAGTTCGGCACGGACACACTCAGCGACTGGTCATTGCGCCACCAGGTTGAGGGCACCGCAGCCCAATACACGTTATTGGATATTGCGCAGACGACGCCGGGTCTACTGACCATCGAGCCAACACAGACACCAGGTTGGTTTGCCAGCGGCGATGGCCCGTTGATCTTCAAGAATCTGACGGGCAATTTCTCTGTGCATACTCGAGTGACGGCAGACAGTGTCGCGACGCCGGGGCAGCCACCGACATCTGATTTCAACTCGGCCGGCTTGATGGCTCGCAACGCGACTGGTGCATCGGGCCCGGAGAACTATGTCATGCTAAACATTGGCCGCCAGGACAATCGCGTGGCGGGCGGCGTTGGCAGCGAGACCAAAACGACGGTCGATTCCGGCTCTACACTATTCATTGACGCCGGAAGCAATGAAGGCAGCCTGATCCTGTGCCGTGTTGGCGATCAGATACATTCATTCCGTTGGCTGACCAGCGATAGCCAATGGGTTGCCACCAATACGGCCACAAGACCGGATTTGCCGGCGACACTGCAAGTAGGCATGGTCGTTAACGCATTCTCGGCACCAGCGGATCTGCGGGCTGAGTTTGAGTTCATCCGACTCCTGGCAACGCCATCGAGCGTGAATGATTGCACGGCCGGGGCGACTGGCGGTTAGCCTGCAACGAACACGTCCGGCATGCTGCCGCTCAGCCGGCTGCCGTAAAGCGAACCGCGGTGACATCTACCTTGTAGAACGGGAAGTAGTCCTCCGTACCGAAGTGGTTGCCACCCTCGACGCGGGTGGGCAGGCGATAGCCGTCGTAGTCCTTAAAGTCAAACAAGTAGCCACCGAATGGCTGCTGTCGGTAGACTCGCTCGGCGTTTTCGTTACTCCAGCGTTGAATACGTACGCTGACGGGTCTTCCGTCAGGAGCAACATGTATATCGACCGCTTGAGTGAATCGCTGGGTGCTCACAATCGCCCTGGCCGAGTCCTTGTCGACAGGCTGCCACTGTACAAAGTCGCTTGGCAGCAGTGCCGCCGGAGCCCAGAACGCAGCTTCGGCAACGACGCGTCCGAAGGCGGATCGGTGATGATCCCGATTGGCGCCAGCGCGAACGATCGGCAGTATGTCGAACAACCAAAATCGCGTCCACGACGTCTCTGTCGTGATGCC
>JBCCCC010000100.1:0-12400 GCA_039033695.1 Pseudomonadota bacterium
CACGGGGTCGTCCGGCTTGAGCTCGGCATCAGAGAAGCGGGCGTCGCTGACCGGCGTATCGCCGATCAATGCGGGATCGTATTGCACCATCGCCAGGTTATGCAGCGGGTGTACATACGCGACCTTGGCAGGGATCTCCAGCGAGCCTGCAAAGGTCACAGTTACATCGCCCATCGCCATGGGCACGGTGTTGCGATCAACGAGCACCAGCCCGCGCTCAGCGTCGACAATCAGGCCGGTGCCGTAGTAGTGGCGTTCGCCCACGCCAGAGATGGTGAACGGCAGGTCGAAGTTCACCAATACCAACGATGAAGACAGACGCGCCGCACGCGGATCGTTCTGAGGCGGAAAGCTGGTGCTGCCGCCGGCGACGGGCTCGCGCGCCGGGCCGTCGGCAAGCGCGACGCAAGTCCAGATGCCCTCGGCATCGTTGCGATCGCATTGTTGTGCCGGATACCAGGTACGGTCGATACGCAACAGACGCAACTCGCGTTGCCGCGGCGCATCCAGCGTGACGAAGCGCACTGGCACGCGGGCGTCGTCAGGCAACGTCGCCAGGACTTCGCGCAACGAGTTCACATCGTCCACCGGTTGTCCGTCCACCTCAACAATAACGGCGCCACGAGGTATTGCCGAGCTGCTCAACATATAGCCGGGATTGGCAACGAAAGCGCCATTCGGCGGCAGATTGTAGTGACGCGCTTGTTGATAAGACAAGGTGTTCAGCACAGCATCACCAAACTCGAGATAACTCCGCGGCGTAATGCTGTGCAAATCGGTGACCGGCAGCACAATGTCGCTGGCAACGCCGCCGCGTTCAACTGAAAGTGTGACCTGCCCGCCAACGCTGGCATCCAGTACCGCTTCGAGTGGTACGAATCGCGTCAACGGCTCACCGTTGAGTGCGACGAGGATGTCTCCAGGCCGCAGCTTGCCAAAGGCTGGCGACCCTGGCAGCACATGCGACACGGTCAGCATGCCGGTGTCATCAGGAAACTGCTCGCGAATGGTTGCTTCTGTGGACGATTGCAGGCCTAGCCTGCGAAGCTCGTCATAGGGCTTGCGCAAGAACGTCGTTTGCAACGTGCCGCGCAGCACCGGCTGCGACTGCTGGATTAGCTCAAATGCCCTCACGACACGATCCAGCGGCAAGAAAAAGCTTGATGCTGCACCGCTACTACCACCAGCGTTTAGCGCCAGCACGTTGCCATCAATGTCCACAACCGGCGAACCCGATGAACCGCCAGAAGTGCTCGACGCCGCCTGATAGTAGAAGGTGTTAAAGTCATTGTAATTGCCACGGCCATACTGTGGTGCCGGACGGTCGAGTCGGGCCAGCGTGCCCGCCAGAATCGACAATTTCTCACCAGCGTCGTTACCAATTACCCGGATTTCGCGACCAACACGGGCGGCCTCCGGCTTTAACGCGAGTTCGGCAGGTTCGATGAACTTGAGTGCCGCGGGGTCATAACGATAGAAGCCAAAGTCATGCACAGGGTCGTAGTAGACCGGCTGCAGTGCGACCTCTTCATTGTTGAGAAACACGGCCTCGGCAACGACCGGGCCGGGCGTGACGACATGACGATTTGTGAGGATGAGGCCACGCTCCGCGTCAACGACGAATCCGGTCGCCTGCGAGGTGACATTCCAGCCGGTATCAAAAGCCCGCGTACTGTCAATCTTGATCGACACGACGCCTGTCGAGATACGTTCCACCGTTTGTGACCACGCCGTTGTCTCAGCATGCAGACTTGTCAGTGGCAACACTGCACTAATGACGCATGCAATCCATAGTCGTTTCATCATTGGCTAATTTATCTCGTCGATATGTAAGAACACGCCTGGTCAAATGACTTGACCAGGCGCACGTCCGATGTTTGACAGTATCAGTCTGCGTTGGTGCCCTGCCAGGCAATATCCAACTGACGCGCAGCCTGCACATCATCCAGACGACGCACGGGTAGGGTCACCGGTGCAGCGTGAATGACCTCGGCATCACGACTGGCTTGCTCGGCAATACGAACCATTGCCGCCACGAACAGGTCCAGCGTCTCTTTCGCTTCTGTCTCAGTGGGCTCTATCAACAGGCACTCAGGCACCAACAACGGGAAATAGGTTGTCGGTGCATGGAAACCCTCATCGAGCAGCGCCTTGGCAAAATCCATCGCTGTCACGTGATGCTCGCGGGCTGAACGCTTTAGCGTAATGATGAACTCGTGGCTTGCGCGCCGATTCTCAAATGCCAGATCGAATCCCGCATCACGCAATTTCGCCATCACATAGTTGGCGTTGAGCGTTGCAAACTCACCGACGCGACGCATGCCGTCATCGCCCAGCATGCGCATATAGATATAAGCGCGCAATAGAACGCCGGCATTGCCCATAAATCCAGACAATCGGCCGATGCTCTGCGGCAGTTCGTCCTCAGTCAGCCAGTGATAGCGATCGTTAGTCTGGCCAACCACAGGGATCGGCATAAATGGCAACAGACGCTCACCAACGCCAACGGCGCCGGAGCCCGGGCCGCCTCCCCCATGCGGGGTCGAGAACGTTTTGTGCAAATTCATATGGATCACATCGAAACCCATATCGCCAGGTCGCACCTTGCCGAGAATCGCATTCAGGTTGGCGCCGTCGTAATAGAGCAGCCCGCCAGCACCATGCACAATGCCCGCGATCTCTTCGATACGACGCTCGAAAACACCCAGCGTAGACGGGTTGGTCAACATGATACCCGCCGTGTTCGGCCCGACAGCCTCGCGCAACGCATCGATATCGACATCACCTTCGCTGTCGGTCGGCAATTCGACAACCTTGCAGCCACACATGGTGGCCGTCGCGGGATTTGTGCCATGCGCAGCGTCCGGCACCAGGATTTCATTGCGTGCCAAATCGCCACGCGAGCGGTGGTAGGCACGAATCATCGCAACACCGGTTAGCTCGCCCTGCGCGCCAGCCATCGGCGTCAATGAGACGCCCTGCATACCCGTGACCGACTTGAGCATTTCCTGCAACTCATGCATGCACTGCAAAAAGCCTTGCCCGTGTGTCTCAGGCCCCAACGGATGCCGGTTCAGGAATCCCGGCAACATCGCCAGCGAATTACACGCCCGCGGGTTGTACTTCATTGTGCATGAACCCAATGGGTAGAAATGGGTATCAATAGAGAAGTTCTTTTGCGACAAACGCGTGTAGTGACGCACGGTTTGCAGCTCGGACACCTCGGGCAGAATGGTGTTGCTTGTACGTCGCTGCGATTGCGGAATCTCGCTATCGGCCAGCAACGAATCGAGTGACGCCAGTGGCGCTTGCGCGCTCGCCTGACGACCGGGACGGGACTGTTCGAAAATAAGTGCTTCAGACATGTTGTTCTCCTAACCCGCGTCGCGCAATTCAGCGCCCTGCCCCATGACTTTCGACAACACCGACGCATAATGCGCAATGTCTTCGTCCGTCTTGGTTTCGGTCGCACACACAAGCAACGAAGCGCCGAGTTCCGGATAGTCTTTGCTGAGATCGAGACCGCCAAGCACGTCGTGTTCTGCCATAGCCGCCAACACCGGCGCTACCGGCCGATCAAGCTGTAACACAGCTTCATGGAAGAACGGCGTGTGGAAGCCGCGGTTGACACCTGGCACCGCTGTCAGAGCCGCGACCAGCTTGCGCGACTGTTGATGACTCGCAGCCGCCACTTGCGCCAAACCCTGGGCACCAAGGAGCGATAGATAGATCGTCGCCGCAGTCACCATCAAACCCTGATTGGTACAAATGTTTGAGGTCGCCTTCGAGCGACGGATGTGCTGCTCTCGCGCCTGCAGTGTCAATGTGAAGCCAGGCTTGCCATCTACATCGAGTGTACGACCCACGATGCGCCCAGGCAGCTGCCTCACCATCGACTGACGTGTCGTCATAAAACCAAAGTACGGACCACCTGACGATAAGGGCACGCCGAGTGGCTGACCTTCGCCACACACGATGTCCGCGCCCTTCTCTCCCCATTCACCCGGCGGCTTGAGAATGGCCAGAGCTGTTGGGTTGACGACCGCGATAACCAGCGCGCCGACCGCATGGGCTGCGTCTGTAAGCGCATCAACTTGTTCAATCGCGCCGAAGAAATTCGGCTGCGAAATGACCACGGCAATGGGTGGCTCATCACCAGCAACCAACTGCTCGGCATCGGTCAGGCCAGTCTCAACAGAGAACGGCGCCTCTTCGAACATCAAACCCTGGGTGCCGGCGATCGCGTCGCAAACTTTCTGATAGGTGCGATTGACGCCGCCCGCAAACACAATGCGTCGTGACTTGGACTTGCGATTGGCGCGCACGGCCATCAATGCAGCCTCGGCGACACCGGAGGCGCCATCATAAAGTGATGCGTTGCTAACCTGCATACCGGTCAGGCTGGAAATCATCGACTGAAACTCGTAGATGACTTGCAGCGTGCCCTGGCTCGCCTCTGCCTGGTAAGGCGTATAGGCACTGTAAAACTCACCACGTGTTGTGAGCTGCCATACGGCCGCCGGTATATGATGCTCATAGGCTCCGCCACCAATAAACGACAATGCGTTGGCATCTTTCGCCGCACGTTCGTGCATGAGTCGCGTGACTTGCATTTCGTTCATGGGCGAAGGCACGCCCTCGAGCGACTCGATCCGCAATGATGCTGGAATCTCGTCGAAAAGCTCGTCAATGCTGTTCGCGCCAATGGCATCCAGCATTGCGGCGATGTCGGCTTCGGTGTGGGGAATAAACGGCATTCGTCAGGTCCTTTAAGTCGGTCTGCTTACTTCAATCTTCGAGGCTTTCGAGGAATTGCTGATAGGCTTCCGCGTCCATCAGCTCATCCAGGTCTGCTCGATCGGTAGGCGTGATACGTGCAATCCAGCCATCGCCGTAAGGGTCTTCATTGACCTTCTCCGGGGCATCGGCCAGCACTTCGTTTGCGGCGACCACGGTCGCGTCAATGGGTGCGTATACATCCGACGCTGCCTTGACCGATTCAACTACAGCCAGACCATCATGTGCAGAAACAACCTGATCTTCTTCCGGCAACTCGACATAGACCAGGTCGCCTAGCGCTTCCTGTGCGTGCTCAGTAATACCGACCACGACGCTGCCATCATTTTCCAGGCGTAGCCATTCATGTTCTTCGGTGTATTTCAGATCACCCGGTATCTCGCCCATGTACCTGCTCTCCTGTCATTGACGTGTTAACTAATGCGGGGTGATTCCCGCTTATAATTCGATCATTACTTTGCCACGGCGTACAAATGGCGGCGCCACTACACGCGCCGCGAGACGGCGTTTTCTTACCTGAACCTCGGCGTATTGCCCAACATCTGACTGCACTCTCGCCAACGCAATTGAACGTTCGAGCGTCGGCGAGTAGCCACCGCTGGTTATCTCGCCCACCGTGTCACCGTCAGCGGCCAGGACTGTTTGGTGGTCACGCAAGACTCCTTTGTCTTCCAGCAACAGGCCAACCAGCTTGCGCTGATCCAGATCGGTCTCGCGCAATGCCGACGCACCGACGAAATCTCGGTCACCATCTAGCGCGACCGTCCATGCGAGATTGGACTCGAAAGGATGCGTGGACTCGTCCATGTCACTGCCATAAAGATTCAGGCCCGCCTCAAGCCTGAGTGTGTCGCGAGCGCCAAGGCCGCAAGGTGCGATCCCAGCGTCTTGCGCGCGCGACCAAAAATCGGTCGCAGCTGCTTCCGGCAGAATGATTTCGAAACCGTCCTCACCCGTGTAGCCGGTGCGCGCAACGAATGCATCGTCGCTGGCCGCCGCGTGAAATGGTTTGAGCGCAAGCGAGGCGTCACCCAAGTCTGCGGGCAACAGCGCCGCCGCGCGCTCACGCGCCTCTGGTCCTTGCACGGCAATCATCGCAAGCTCGGGACGCTCGGCCAGCGTGACGTCGAAGTCTTGCGCAACGGCATCGAGCCAAAGGATGTCCTTGTCGCGGGTGGCGGCGTTTACAACCAACCTGTACTGATCACCCGATATCCAATACGCGATCAAATCATCGATAACACCGCCGTCGGCATTGAGCATGCAGCTGTATATGGCCTGGCCAGGTGTACGACATTTAGCAATATCGTTCGCAAGCAGTCGCTCCAAATACTCACGCGGTTGACCCGGCTCGCCGGCAATGTCAACGACCGTCATATGTGACACGTCAAACATACCGACGTGCTGGCGCACGATGTGATGCTCGTCCAATTGCGAACCGTAGTGGAGCGGCATGTCCCAGCCACCGAAGTCGACCATCTTGCCGCCAGCGGCGATGTGTAACTCGTAAAGGCAGGTTTTCTTCAACATGGTGTCTCCGAAGGGCAAACAAACAGTGAGCAGCAAGACACCAGCGCCGTGCGGCGATAATGACCGAGCCCCTCTGTCCGTGAACCTGAGAGATGCCTCCTGCGACAACAGGAATTCCCCTTCGGTGGGCCGTTACTGGCCGCTCTCCAGAGCCGATCGGATCATGCGGTCCCTGGGACCTGAGCGTTTCCGGGCTGGTTGCGCCTTCGGTGTCTCGACGATGTCGAAATCTCTCCCGCGCGATCCATTGATCGAGCATCGATAATAGCCCAGCGCAGCAACCCTGCGCCAGCCGGATTTAATACGTTCGGCCGTCACAGCGCCTAGCAGCAAACGTTAGAGCGGCAGCGCCGTGGTGTTTTTGTACTGCTTGAGCACAAAACTCGTATTCGCTGCGTTAACGCCACGACCCGCCAGCAAACGCCCTGACAGAAACGCATCGAACTCGGCCACATCGCGGGCAACGACCTTTAGCAGGTAATCGTACTGGCCGCTAAGAGAATGGCATTCAAGGATTTCCTCCGCGCTGCTCACAAGGCCCGCAAACTTCTCCAACGTGCTGGGGCGATGATCCTGCAGCGATACGTGCACGAATGCCAGGATCGATAGACCGACCGCCGCACGATCAAGTTGCGCTGCGTATCTGCTGATAACCCCGCTCTTCTGCAGGCGCTGAACGCGCCGCAAGCAAGGCGAAGGTGATAAGCCGACCTGCTCTGCCAAGCGTTGATTGGAGATGCGCGCATCAGACTGCAGAATCGCGAGGATTTTCTTATCATAGCCATCCATAGCAATTAATCTAACACGAATAGCGAAATTTTGACTGATAATTGCCAAATATTCATTTTCTTGAGCAATTATCGCAACTCTGTATCGCTTGGTTGGGCTATTGTTAAGGTTGTCTGAACAGCGAGCGTCAACCATGCAATATGTTGCCAAGCAGCCCGACGAGAACGGCTACATTGCGTACTCTGACGAGGAGCATGCCGTCTGGAATACGCTGATCACCCGGCAACGGGAAGTACTGCCGGGACGTGCCTGCGATGCGTTTATCGAGGCGCTCGATGCGTTGCACTTGTCCGCCGACCATGTGCCGCAGTGCCGCGAAGTCTCCGACATTCTTCGACCGTTGACAGGCTGGCAAGTCACGCCAGTGCCGGCATTGATTCCTGCAGGTGAGTTTTTCTACCTGTTGGCCAATAAGCGCTTTCCGGCAGCGTCATTCATCCGTGATCGTCGCGAGCTCGACTACCTGGAAGAGCCCGACATTTTTCATGAGATCTTCGGGCATGCGCCGCATCTCACAGATGAACGTTTTGCACAGTTCACGCACGCCTATGGCAAGGCGGGCCTGGCGGCCAGCGATCAGGATCGCGAGCTGCTCGCCAGGTTGTACTGGTTCACGGCCGAGTTCGGATTAGTCTCGACCGAGGACGGCGTGCGCGCATACGGTGCCGGTATTTGCTCATCGCCAGGAGAGTCGCGGTTTGCCGTCGAAAGTCGCGAGCCGGAGCGGCGTGAGTTTACTGTGCTCGATGTACTGCGAACCCCATTCCGCATCGATACCTATCAGCCGCTTTACTACGTGATTGACAGCTTCGATACATTGTTTGAGCTTGCCCGCACGGACCTGCACGAACAACTCGAAAAAGCCAAGCGGCTGGGCGACTTCGCACCTGCTTTCGCCGTCGCCTAAAGCAGCCTCTCGGGTGAGAATGCCGACATCAGTGCGACGCTGATTTCTGCGCGGCGGGCTGGCGATTGATGTTCAGGCTGATCTTCGAGCCAGGCGTCAATCGTATTGAAGCGCGGCTTCAACCCGTGACCATTCGCAATCTGGATATTCAGACCAGGTCGCGCATTCATTTCAAGCATCAACGGCCCCAATTCTCGGTCTATGACAATGTCTACACCGAGGTAGCCCAGCCCAGAGACTTCATAGCCGAGCGCCGCAATCTCCATGATCCTTGACCAGTGCGGCACAAGGTTATTGGCGATCTGCACCAGCGTATCCGGGTGCTCGTGAATCACGAGATTGCCCGACGAGCCACCCAGTGTCTTGCCGGTTGCGATGTCAATCCCCGCTCCTATCGCGCCTTGATGCAGGTTGGCTTTACCGCCTGATTGACGCGTCGGCAGGCGCACCATGGCCATTGCGGGATAGCCACGATAAACAATGATCCGTATATCCGGCACGCCCTGGTAACTGATTTCGTCAAACACGCTATCGAATCGAACGCGGTACTCGACCAGCGCTGCGTCCGGCCCGCCCGTCAAGCTGAATTGGCCGCCAACGATGTTCGATGCATGGTGCAGCAGCGCGGTTTCCGACATGAGCATCCCGTTGATCAGCCGGTAACTGTCGCCGCGGCGTCCGTCGACGACGAGAATGCCGTCACCGCCGCTACCATTCGCCGGCTTGATCACAAAGCTATTACGATCCGCCAGCACATCGGGCAGCGCCCTGACATCCGCTTGGCTGCGAGCGACCGTGAAGCACTCCGGTACCGCCATACCCGCCTCGATCGCGAGCTGTTTGGTTAGTACCTTGTCATCGACGCGCGGATACAACCGACGCGGATTGAGCGCCATGATGTAGTTGGCGTTGCGCTCATTGAGGCCCAGCACACCGTGTTGCTTGAGTGCATGACCCCACATGTTTACTTGCCCGCCAATGCTTTGAATCGCGGCAGCTCAACCAGCCGATACCCCGTGTAGCGACCCATCAACAACACCAACGCCAATACCACCAGCAACAACTCAGGAAAGGTGAACACAAGATGCTCCAACGCATCGATACCCATAACCAGATAGGCCAGCGCAGCAACAATCAAACTGCCCAGCCCGGCCTTAATCGCGTCCGGCGCGCCTCGCTCCTCCCAGATCACAGACATGCGCTCGATGGTCATGGCAATGATCACCATGGGGAACAGCGCAACCGACAGCCCCGTCTCGATCCCCAAACGATGGGCAATAATCGAAATCATCAGCATCAGGATAACCACAATAATCAACACGGCCGTCAGCCGAGGCACCAGCAACAATCTCAGCCGCTCAAGCAAGAAGCGTATCGCAAGCCCCATACTGGTCAGCAGCGTAAACAGGATGATACCGGCAGCAAGGTCGGTTTCGCGGAATGCCAGAGCGATCAGGACAGGCATGAATGTGCCAAAGGTCTGTACGCCGACAAAGTTGCGCAGCAGCACCATGACCAGTGCACCCATCGGGATCATCAGCAGCACCGAATACACCGCCTGCGTCTGAATCGGCAAACTGAACAGGGAGAATTCGAGTAAGTGAGAGCCGTTGCGCGCGGCGCGCTGGCCCGCGATATCAAGGCTGTCAAGCTGGCTGCGACGCACCGCGAAATTAAGATCGAGCTGACTGCCGCCTTGCACCTGCGCGAGCGAGTCGTACCCGCGCGACCAAACGTAGAAGTTGGCCGGCAGCCCGCGCGCACCACTACTGACATTAAAGTACTTCCACTCAACGCCATCGTGAATCTCAAGATAGGAGCGAACCGACGCATTGCGCTGCTCATCGGCAAGCAGCAGACCGCGAACGGGCCGCGCCGGAATTCGTGCAAATGCCAACAAATCAATCAGTCGTTCTGTGCGACGTGATGAGCTCTCGTAGCCCGAGAACAGCAATGCAACGTTCTCGTCAGGCGTCGGATCGTTAACCCGGCGTAGCAATTCGGCAACCAGCGTCTGGGCATCAGCCGATTGCTCGCGCACGCTGGCGATGAGTACGCGTGCCGCTGTGTTGGCAGGCTCCTCGAGCACGGGTAACTCGGGAAATGGCGGCGTTGTGTCGGCCTCCTCGATCGAAGGATCCGCGTACACAACGACTCGGTAATAGAGGTTTTGCTCGCCTTCCGCGCGGCGAATCGCCCACTGCGCAACGCGGCCGCGATCCGCATAGTCAAGACTGAACCCATACCCGCCCGACACGGAGTTCTCGGTTAACGTGGCGAATCCAGGTGTCAGTGCCGGCACATTTAACGAAGCCTTGATGGGGCCCGGGCGTGCCTCAAATCGCAGAGAAGCCTCGATGGTCCATGCGGCTCGGCTTGCATCGCTGGTCAATGGCAGCCCCAACACCGAGTACTTGTAAGAAAAGATACCAGCGCCGGTAGCAGCGAGCAGCAAAGCCAATACTTGTACGGAACGCAACCTCACAGTCTGCGCTCCAGTGGCGCACCGTCTTCAGGCCGCACACCCATGGCATGGCTGGCTGCCAATTGCTTGGCCATCGTATTGCGAGCGAACCAGCGCATACCGAGTCGACGCAGGTCAGCCAGCCGGCCATCCGATCGCGCGAACAGCCTGTTGATCAGATCCAACCCGTATAACATGCCAAGGTTATCGGTCTTTCGCATGCGCCGGAAACGACGCAATAAGGGTGCATCGCCGATATCAGCACCGTTGCGCTGCGCACTCGCAACGATCATCGACAGCGCTTGCACATCACCAAACCCAAGATTTGCGCCCTGACCTGCTAACGGGTGTATGGCATGCGCGGCGTCGCCGATCAATGCGGTGCGCGGCGCGACGGGATCCAGCGCATACTGACTCACGAGCGGAAACGCGGCGCGCTCGCTGTCCAGGGACAAGCGGCCCAAGACATGGTCACTGAGCGCGCTGACCTCGGCATTGAATTCCTCGGTGCTGGCCGCCTGCAAGTCTGCGGCGTGCTCTGGCGTCGTACTCAACACGAGCGACACCCTGTCGGCCGCCAACGGCAGCAACGCCATAGGCCCGTTCGGCAGAAATCTCTGCAGCGCGCAGCGCTCATGCACCAGCTCGCTGACCAGATGCGCCACTACCGCTGTTTGATCATGATCCCAGCCTTTCACGGTAATCCCGGCCAGGCTGCGTATACGGCTGCCGCGACCGTCCGCACCAATCAGCAGCCGTGCGGTCACGCTTTCGCCACTGTCTGTCGTGGCATGAACAGCGCGATCGTCATGGCGGAGCGCCGTGATTCGGGCGCCTAGCAGATCAACGGTCGGATGTCGGGACAAGACGTCGAACAACTGCCAACGGAGCATGGCATTGTCGACGATGTAGCCTAACGCTGGCACCGTGAACTGGGCCGCATCGAAACAGATGCCATCGCCACAGTCCGTCGCGGCATCCCAGACCCGCATACTGGCGAATGGCTGGCAATGAGTGGCCGGCATGCTATGCCACGCATCAACCGTTGAGAACAAACGGGCTGACGCAGGTGTAATCGCCGAGACACGCAGGCCCAATTGTTCGCCAGGGTGTGCTATCTCAACATCGGGCGCTGCAATCGCGATGCGAAGACCACGCGCGTCAACGGTGAGACTCGCCGCCATCGCCAGGCCGGCCAGCCCCGATCCGGCGATCAGAACATCATAATCGGTTGCAGACGATGACATCGCGGTTGGCGTTCAGGCCGCGGCCGAGCGCATGCCTCCACTCATCCACGTTTCAATCTCCTCGACCGACTTCGGTAACGACTTGCTCAATACATCAGGGCCACGCCGCGTGACCGCGACATCATCCTCAATACGCACGCCAATGCCTTGCCACCGTTTAGGCGCGCTGCTTCCGGGCGCAATGTATATACCAGGCTCAACCGTCGTGACCATGCCAGGTTCGAGCGCACGCCATGCGTCGTCCACCTTGTAGTCGCCAACATCGTGCACATCGATGCCAAGCCAATGGCCGGTCCGATGCATGAAGAACTCACGATAGGCTTCAGTCTTGATCAGGTGCGGCAACGTTCCGCAGATCAGGCCGAGCGACTTCAGCCCCTTCGTGATCACGCGTGTCGCGGCATCATGCGGATCATTCCAATGATTGCCTGCAATAGTCTTCTCAATCGCCGCGAGTTGTGCCTCAAGTACGATTTCGTAAATCTCTCGCTGCTGCTCGGTGAAACGCCCGTTGACGGGAAATGTCCGCGTCACATCCGACGCGTAATAGTCCAGTTCGCAACCCGCATCCACCAACACCAGATCACCATCGCGCAGCTGCTGGTCGTTGCTAATGTAATGCAGCACGCAACTGTTTTTCCCGCCGCCTACAATCGGCGGATATGA
>JBCCCC010000101.1:0-12278 GCA_039033695.1 Pseudomonadota bacterium
GCGCAAAGATCAAACGTTGATCAGCTTTATTTGGGCCGGGCAAAACACCGAGCTGATCGAGGCGCTGGCGGCAAAAGGCGTCAATACCTTGGCGATGGACAGCGTGCCGCGTATATCGCGAGCACAGAAGATGGATGCGCTAAGCTCAATGGCCAACATTGGTGGCTATCGCGCTGTCATCGAGGCTGCGCAGCACTTTGGCCGCTTCTTCACAGGCCAGATCACGGCCGCTGGCAAGATCCCACCAGCGAAGGTTCTCGTGATTGGTGCTGGTGTCGCCGGTTTGTCGGCAATAGGTACCGCCAAGAGTATGGGCGCGATTGTACGTGCGTTCGACACGCGGCCCGAGGTCGCCGAGCAGGTCGAGAGTATGGACGCCGAGTTCCTGATGCTGGAATTCGAGGATGACGAAGACGGCGCTGGTGAAGGTGGCTACGCCAAGACAATGAGTAAGGCGTTCATTGACGCTGAGATGGCGCTGTTTGCCGAGCAAGCCAAAGACGTTGATATCATCATTACCACGGCGCTTATCCCCGGCAAGCCAGCGCCAAAACTGATCACTGAGGAGATGGTCGCGTCGATGCGCGAGGGTAGCGTTATTGTCGACCTTGCAGCCGAGCAGGGCGGCAATTGTGAGCTCACGGAGCCACGTGAGGTTGTGACGCGGCACGGTGTCACCATCATTGGATACACGGATCTGCCCAGCCGCCTTGCCGCCCAATCCAGTCAGCTGTATGGCACCAACATGCGCCATCTGTTAAGTGATCTCACACCTGAGAAGGATGGCAACATCGTCATCGACATGGATGACGAGGTCATTCGCGGGGCGACCGTTGTTCACAACGGGGAGGTGACCTGGCCGCCACCGGCGCCCAAGTTGTCGGCCGCGCCCAAAGCGCCGCCCAAGCCTGCCGTAGAGGCGACGCCCCAGCAGCCATCGAAGCCGAGCTTTCTCGGCACAGCAATCGCCATGGGTATTGGCGGTGCATTGCTGCTGGCGCTGGGCAGTGTTGCGCCGCCGTCGTTCATGGCGCATTTCACGGTCTTCGTACTGGCATGCTTTGTCGGCTACATGGTGATCTGGAATGTGACGCCTGCGCTGCACACACCGTTGATGAGTGTCACCAATGCCATCAGCAGCATCATTGTGCTGGGCGCGCTGGTACAGATCAGTTCGGGAAGCTGGGTCGTGGTTGGCCTAGCCTTCCTCGCATTGCTCATCACCAGCATCAATATCTTCGGTGGCTTTGCGGTCACGCAGCGCATGCTGCAGATGTTCCAGAAGTAGGGCGGCCATCATGATTAATACGGGTTTGGTTCAGGCGGCCTACATCGTCTCAACAGTTTTGTTCATCCTTGCGCTGGGCGGGCTCAGCAACCAGGAAACCGCGCGCCGCGGCAATTTGTTCGGCATGATCGGCATGGCCATTGCACTAGTGGCAACCATCATTGGCATCGTGACCGATCATTACGTGCTGCTATTCATCGCATTGGGTGCTGGCGCATTGATCGGCTTCCGTCTGGCCAAGACGGTGCAAATGACGCAGATGCCGGAATTGGTTGCGATTCTCCACAGCCTGGTTGGTATGGCTGCTGTGCTGGTCGGCTATGCGACATTTCTCGATCACGGCACCGGCTACTACGGCGTTGAGCAAACGATTCACAACGTTGAGATCTATCTCGGCATTCTGATTGGCGCGTTAACGTTCTCCGGGTCAGTCATGGCGTATGGCAAACTCAGCGGCCGCATTGGCGGCAGCCCGTTGCTGCTGCCTGCACGGCATTGGCTGAACCTTGGCCTTGGCGTGGTCGCGATTTGGCTGGGCACAGTGTTTGTGGCCCAGGCGGCCGATGGTGGTGGCTTCTTGCCGCTGTTCCTGATGACGCTCATTGCATTGGCATTCGGTGTGCATATGGTTGCGGCGATCGGCGGTGCTGACATGCCTGTTGTTGTATCGATGCTCAACAGCTATTCGGGCTGGGCGGCGTCTGCCACCGGGTTCATGTTAAGCAACGACTTGCTGATCGTCACTGGCGCACTAGTCGGTAGCAGCGGGGCGATTCTGAGCTACATCATGTGTCGTGCGATGAACCGCAAATTCCTGTCGGTAATTGCTGGTGGCTTCGGTACGACATCGGGCGCATCGGCAGCCAGCGGTGACGCAGCGGACCAGGGCGAAGTCGTTGCGGTGCAGCCGGATGAGGTTGCCGAGATGTTGGTCAACGCCAAGAAGGTGGTGATCGTGCCCGGTTACGGTATGGCCGTAGCTCAGGCGCAGCATACGGTGAACGAGATCACGCGCACGCTGCGGGACAAGAAAATCGATGTGCAATTTGCCATCCACCCGGTCGCTGGCCGTATGCCGGGCCATATGAATGTGCTGTTGGCGGAGGCTCGCGTACCGTATGACATTGTGTATGAAATGGAGGAGGTCAACGACGACTTCCCTGATGTGGATGTGTCTATCGTAATTGGTGCCAACGACATCGTTAACCCGTCCGCTCAGGACGAGCCAGATAGCCCCATCGCTGGTATGCCGGTGCTTGAAGTCTGGAAAGGCGACACCACTATTGTCCTGAAGCGCAGCATGGCCACAGGCTATGCGGGCGTACAGAACCCGTTGTTCTTCAAGGACAATACCCGCATGTTGTTTGGCGACGCGAAAGCGACACTGGATGACGTGCTGCGTAGTCTGCAAAGCTAGGAACCGATGTGACAGAACGAAAACACGCCAAGACCGTGATCTTAGGGTCTGGCCCAGCCGGCTATTCGGCCGCAGTGTATGCCGCGCGTGCCAACCTAAAGCCGGTGCTGATAACCGGTGCAGAGGTTGGCGGTCAGCTGACCACAACGACGGATGTTGACAACTGGCCGGGCGATGTCGAGGGGCTACAAGGCCCCGCCCTCATGGAGCGAATGAAAGCCCACGCTGAGCGCTTCGATACCGAGATCGTGTTCGATCACATTGATTCCGTTGATCTGTCGTCGCGACCGTTTGTCTTGCGTGGCAGTGACGCGGAGTATTCAGCGGATTCGCTGATCATCTCGACCGGCGCCTCGGCGAAGTACCTTGGTCTGCCATCTGAGCAGGCGTTCATGGGCAAAGGCGTGAGTGCGTGCGCTACTTGCGACGGTTTCTTTTATCGCAATCAACGGGTCGCTGTCATCGGTGGCGGCAATACTGCAGTTGAAGAGGCGTTATACCTTTCCAATATTGCCAAGGAAGTCGTCCTTGTTCATCGCCGCGATAAATTGCGCGCCGAGAAAATTCTGCAGGATCGGCTATTGGATAAGGCCAAGAATGGCAATGTAACTATCCACTGGGACCATGAGCTGCAAGAAGTGCTGGGTGATGAGTCTGGCGTGACGGGTATGCGAATCAAACATGTGTCGTCGGGCGAGACGCAGGACATCGATTTACATGGCGTGTTCATTGCGATTGGCCACAAGCCCAATACGGATATCTTTGCCGGCCAATTGGATATGAAAAACGGGTACATCACCATCAAGAGCGGCCTTGCTGGTGGCGCCACCGCGACCAGCGTGCCCGGTGTCTTTGCGGCAGGGGATGTCGCAGATCAAGTGTATCGCCAGGCGATCACCTCAGCCGGTTTCGGCTGTATGGCGGCACTGGATGCCGAGAAATTCATAGATGAGCTGAGCGACGCCTGAGCGCGCAAGACGGGGACAGACAATGAGCGTGTTTGACAATGCCGCGTATGAGCGGCATGAGCGGGTCGTGCATTGCAACGACCCTGTCAGCGGCCTGCGGGCGATAATCGCTATTCACTCGACGGCGCTCGGCCCGGCCGCAGGCGGCTGCCGGTTCTGGCACTACGCTGATGCAGACGCGGCGCTAACGGATGTATTGCGGTTATCGCGAGGAATGAGCTACAAGAACGCACTGGCGGGACTTCCGTTGGGTGGTGGCAAAGCCGTCATCATGGCGCCGCAGGATCGGCAGCTGCGCGATGATCTGTTGGTGTCATTCGGCGATTTTGTCGAAGCGCTGGATGGTAGCTACATCACTGCTGAGGACGTCGGCATGAGTGTCGCTGCAATGCAAACTGTCGCGACGCGCACGGCACATATTGCCGGCCTGCCGCCCGAGGAAGGCCAGGCTGGCGGTGACCCGTCACCCAAAACTGCTGACGGCGTGTTTGCCGGCATTCAGGCGGCGGTTCGTTTCAAGCTTGAGCGCGAGTCTTTGCAGGGCCTGCATATCGCGGTACAGGGCGTCGGCAACGTCGGCATGAATCTCTGCCGCTCGCTTGCTGCAGCCGGAGCAAGACTAACTGTTGCCGATATCAATGAAGCGCGGGCCAGACAAGCCTGCGCGGAGCTTGGCGCCAGCCTGGCGAGTTTGGACGACATCTTGTTTACGCAGGCCGATGTGGTGGCGCCATGCGCGCTGGGCGCTGTCTTAAACGAGCAGTCAATCCCGCGTCTCAATACGACCATTATTGCGGGTGCGGCTAACAACCAGCTCGCGACAGACGAGGATGGTCAGCGCCTGTTCAATGCAGGGATTACGTATGCGCCGGACTACGTGATCAACGCCGGAGGCATCATCAATGTTGCCGGCGAGCACGCTGGCGGCATTAGCGATGCCGAGGTTGATCGGCGCGTTTTCGCCATTGGCGACCGCTTGGTCGAGATCTTTACGCAATCCGCACGTGAGCAGCGGCCGACCAACGCGATCGCCGATCACATGGCACAGGTGTTGATTGGCCATGGTCCGTCAGGCGATGGACTCAAACACTGACATGAATTTGGATGGATCAGGTCTGTCGGACGGTTTCGCTGACCGATAACTGTAACGGATGGCGTTGTCGCGGTCGGTGACCAGTACGGTGGGTAGTATCGTGCGTCTGCCGAAATCCTCATGAAAACGGTCCGGGATTTCCTCGCCATCGATCAAGTTCAGTGTTTGTGCAGCGGAAAGATCGCTATCCAACCAAAACTCAAACTTGACCGCGAACTGTTCAGCAACCCGTTTGGTTGTATCCAGTGGACGTCGCGTGACGATAATCAGCCTGCCGCCTTCTTCGGTGATTTTGCGGTAATGATCAGTGAGTGATTGCACTTGTTCACTGCAAAACGGACACCAGCTGCCGCGCACGAAAAGCAAGACCGATTTTCCGCCGCGCAGCGAATCGCTGGAGACCTCTGAGCCATCTTCCAGCACACAGCTAAACGACGGCAACGTGTGGCCCAGTGCGATGGCCTGGTTGTTGGCGCGCGACTGACGGCGCGCCATGATTACCCAAACAATAATGGCGGCAAGTAATGCCAGAGCGAGATAGATCTTCACAAGCAGGGGTTCCTGGTTAGTCGTCCGACGTCGTCAGAACAAGTTTACCCATCATGTCGCCGGATTCCATCAGCGCGTGGGCTTTGGCGGCATCGGCAAGCGCGAACGTCTCGTAGATCATGGGGACGACAGCGCCAATACTCAAGAGCGGCCAAATGTCTTGCTCAAGCTGCTTTGCGATAGCCGCCTTGGCGAGATCGGTCTGCGGCCGCAGCGTCGAGCCGAGAAACGTCAGGCGCTTGCGCAAGATGCCGGCGATATTTAGCTCCTGCACGACGGCGCCCCCGATCAGCGCAATCAACGCATAACGCCCATCGGGTTTGAGACTGTCAAGGTTAGGTTGCACATAGCTGCCGCCAACCATGTCGAGAATAACATCAATGCCATCCGGCATTGCCTGTTCCAGAGCGTCTCGCCAATTCACGTCACGGTAGTTGATGGCGATGTCTGCACCCAGTTGCTTGCAGAAGTTGCACTTCTCTTCGCTGCCGGCTGTGACGACGACCGTATGCCCTTTGGCTTTGGCCATCTGAATGGCGGTCGAACCGATCCCGCTGGAGCCTCCGTGCACCAATAGTGATTCTCCTGGTTGGATTGCACACCGCATCCAGACATTGGAATACACCGTGAAAGCCGTTTCCGGTATCGCCGCGGCATGGGCCATGGACATGCCGTCAGGGACAGGCAGGCAATGCCACGCGTGCGCGACGCAGTATTGCGCGTAGCCGCCGCCGTGGGTCAGGGCGCACACGTGATCGCCAATGCGCCAGCGCTCAACGTCGTCGCCGACCGCGACGATTTCGCCGGCAACTTCAAGACCTGGCAAATCGCTCGCACCTGGCGGTACCGGGTACAGGCCCATGCGTTGCAGGCAGTCCGGCCGATTAACACCAGCAGCATGCACGCGGATGAGTACCTGGTCGGGCATCGGTGATGGCTGCGGTCGCACGACGGGTTTCAGCACTTCTGGTCCGCCTGGCGATGTGATCTCGATTGCCTGCATACGGAACACCCTGTCTGTCAGTTGAAGCCGGCCCACATTGTAGCGCCATGTCGTGGCATCATCTCGTAAAATCCGTTGCCTCGGTCATACACAATACAGGAGCACGCAACGTGAACGACTACAGGAACCCAGCTCACGCGATGCTGGCCCGCGTACAACGATGGCCAATGGGGCTCGCACTATTCTCGCGCGCCGTGTGTTTCAAAGCGCCGTATTTCTCGAGCATTAAGCCGCGCTTTACGAAGCTTGAGCCTGGCCATGGCATCGCCAGACTGAGCAAGAGACGCCGTGTAACGAACCACCTGGGGACCGTGCATGCGATCGCGATGGCCAATCTTTGTGAGTTTGTGGCCGGCACACTCATGGAGGTGAGCATACGTCACGACATGCGCTGGATTCCCAAGGGCATGGACATCCGTTACCTTGCGAAAGCGCCCTCGGATGTAACGGCCGAGTGCGTTATCGAAGATATCGACTGGCGTGAAACCGGCGATGTGATGCTTGAAGTCAATGTGCACGATAGCGCCAAGACGCTGGTGGCCACGGCCACCGTGCCAATGTATGTATCTCCCAAGCCAACGTAAGCCTGTGTCTAGCGGTCGGCTGCCGCCAGGAACGCCGCGACATCGCTGGCACTGCGGCTCGGTGCTTCCTCCATTGGCAAGTGACCAAGGTCGGGGTATACGATCACGTGCGAGTCGGCGATGGCGTCGTTGAATCGCTGCGCATGGGTGGCGGGGATCCATGCATCCAGCGCGCCCCACAAGATGAGCGTAGGCGCCGAGATCTCCCCGAGACGGCCAGACTTGTCGATACGCTCGAGTTGGATTCTGGCGACAAATGCTTCGCGATTGCCCTCGAACAGACTCAAGTCACGATAACGCTCGATAAGCGCTTCGGTGACTTTGCTGTCGTCTGCGTAGACTTCCAGCAGAGATTTTTCGTAGATGCTGCGCGGCGCCATGTAAACCAGCAATCGGTTGAGCACAGGTGTATTCGCCAGTCGAAAGACAAGCGATGGCGCAGATGGCGTCTCGCTCGGCAAGCCACTGGCATTGAGCAAAACCAATGCCCTAATACGCTGCGGATAGTCGAGCGCATACCGCCATGCGATGTTGCCGCCCAGCGAGTTGCCGGCCAACGCGAATTCGCCAAGACCAAGCGTACTAACGAGCTGCTCCAATACCTCGACATACGCGGCTATCGAGTAGTCATGTTTGGGGTGCGCGCCGGTCAGTCCAAACGCCGGAAGGTCCAGCCTCAGCAGGCGAAAATCGTCGCCGAGCGTATCGACCCAACCGTCCCAGGTGTGCAGCGATGCCGCCGTGCCATGCAGCAATACCAATAAAGGGCCATCGGGGTTTCCTTCCAACCGGTAGTGAATTTGCATGCCCGCCACACTCGCGAATTGGGAGTGTTTGTCTTGCCATTGAATCAGCTCGTCGCGAGATCGATCGGGCACGATCTGCAGTGCGCCGATGACCACCAACGCGGAGAGTGTCAGTGCCAATACAAACCAGCGTCTTTGCCGAGGGCTGCGCATCAACAGCGTACCGTGAATAGTTGAGATCGGGGTTCGATTATCCCACACTTGCGTGCGCAGTGGCCGACTGCGCTACGGGGTATAGTTCAGATGTCCGATCGCACGATGCAGATAGATGATTGTGAAGCGCCAGAGGTGTATACCGCTACGGTGCTGCCTGAGTGGATCGACGTGAATGCGCATATGAATGTCGCGTGGTATCTATTGGCCTTCGACTACGCGATCGACAGCTTGTGGCATGACTTTGGACTGACGGATGACAATCGCAGCCAGACGGGCAGCTCGACATTCGCGGTGGAATCTCATATTCGTTACCTGAACGAATTGGTCGAAGGCGAGTCGTTTGTCGTCAAGACACGCGTGCTTGCGTTCGACGATAAACGTCTGCACCAATTCCAATACTTGTTCTCGGCCGATACCGGCAAGCTCAGTGCGACATGCGAGTGGCTGCACTTGCATGTGGACCTGAATGTTCGTCGCGTCAGACCATGGCCTGACAGCATCCTGTCTGCGATTTCGGCGCATCCGTGCACATTGCTGGAAACAGCCTGGCCAGATGCATCCGGCCAGCGTATTGCGATTGATTCGCCGACCGGCCCGAAGGCCGCATTACGGCGTACTTGAACGGAGACACAGATGAGCAATGACTTTATTCTGGCTATTGACCAGGGCACGACGAGCAGTCGCGCGGTGATTTATGACCGGCGGCTGACACCTGTGGCCAGCGCGCAACGCGAATTCGCACAGTCGTTTCCGCAGTCGGGCTGGGTTGAGCATGACGCTAACGAGATCTGGGCGGGGGTCGTGCACGTTTGTCGACAGGCGCTGGCTTCCGCCGGCATTGATGCTGCCCAACTCGCGGGCATCGGTATCACGAATCAGCGCGAGACAACGGTGGTTTGGGATCGTCATAGCGGTGAGCCCATCGCGCCAGCGATCGTTTGGCAGGATCGACGAACGGCAGAACGTTGCCGTGAACTGGCGGCAGCGGGCCACGAATCCATGGTCACAGACACGACGGGTCTGTTACTCGATCCGTACTTCTCGGCGACCAAAATTGCCTGGTTGCTTGATCATACCGACGGTGCACGGGCGCGCGCCGATCGCGGCGACCTTGCGTTCGGTACGATCGATGCGTTCCTGCTGTGGCGGCTGACCGGCGGCACCGTGCATGCGACAGACGCCACCAACGCGTCTCGCACCGCGCTGTTTGATATTCGCAAGAACCAATGGTCCGAAGCGCTGCTGTCCGTGTTCAACGTGCCGGCCAGCGTGTTGCCCGACGTGCTGGATTGCGCCGCGGACTTCGGTGAGACAGATGCTGAGTTGTTCGGTAGCCGTGTGCCGATCCGCGGCATTGCTGGCGACCAGCAGGCCGCGCTGATTGGGCAAATGTGTTTCGAGCCAGGTATGACGAAGAGCACCTACGGTACAGGTTGCTTTGTCATTGCCAATACCGGTGAGCAACTGCTGCGTTCGTCACACAAGATGCTTGGCACCATTGGCTATCGCCTAGATGGCAAAACACACTTCGCCCTTGAGGGCAGTATTTTTGTGGCAGGTTCGGCCGTGCAATGGTTGCGCGACGGGGTTCAGCTGATTGAGCATGCGGCGGATACGTTGTCGCTCGCGAAAGACAATGGCGTTGAACGTGATGTATATGTCGTACCGGCGTTTACAGGTCTTGGTGCACCACATTGGGATCCCGATGCACGCGGTGCAATATTCGGGCTGACGCGCGCGACAGATCGAGGCGCCATCGTGACCGCGACGCTGCAATCAATCGCCTATCAAACGGTAGACCTGCTCACGGCAATGCACGATGACGGGCTGGCCGAAGGCACGTTGCGTGTCGATGGCGGTATGGTCGCCAATGACTGGTTTTTGCAGTTCCTGGCCGATGTCACACAACGCACGATCGAGCGTCCGGATGGCATCGAGTCAACCGCCAATGGTGCTGCTGCCTTGGCTGCATTGCAGGCAGGTTTGTATGATTCATTGGACGCATTGACCGGCGCACGGCGAGTTGATGCGACGTTCCAGCAGAACCTGCCGCTAGACGACGTGCAGACTCTGCTGGCTGGTTGGCACGACGCGGTCGAGCGCACGCGCAGTCGCTAGCGTTGTCAGCTCAACGATTCGTGGGCCGATCTTCATTGCAGTTGCCGCGGCGCAAGCTGCCCGGCAGGTTGTCGCCGCGATTCGCGCCATTGCGGATCTCGGGCATCGCTAACGACAGAGTGTCCGGTCCAGTCGTGGCAACCAGATGATTGGCAAACTGCTCACTGCAGCGGGCCCAACCATTGCGCAGCGCATGCGCGCGGCAGTCTGCACGATCTAGTGTGAGTGCACCCTGGACAGCTCGGTCGAGCGATTCGCTGAGCCAGCCGGTGATACCATGGCGCACGACATCGACAGGCCCGGGGACTGGGTAGGCGGCAACTGGAACCCCGCAGGCCATGGCTTCCAGCATCACTAACCCGAAGGTGTCCGTGCGACTTGGAAACACGAAAACATCGGCCGAGGCAATAATATCGACCAGTTCGCGACCGAATTTGTAGCCTGTGAAGATGCAATCAGGAAACTGTTTGCGAAGCCGAGGAAGGTCCGGACCATCGCCGACGACAATCTTGCGTCCTGGCAGTTTCATCCGCGCGAATGCATCGATGTTCTTCTCAACAGCAATACGACCGACATACAAGAATATTGGACTAGCTCGCGAGTCCCGCGATGCGTCACTCGGCTTGAACAGATCTGTGTCGACACCACGCCCCCATAGAACCGGGTTGTGGAAACCGTTCTCGCGCAGGTCTTCAACAATTGCCGGCGTTGGCACCATCGTGCAATGCGCGGCGTTGTGAAACCAGCGCACAAAGCGATACGTCCAGCGCTCCGGTATCGGGAATCGTTTGCGAACGTAGGCGGGAAACTGCGTGTGGTAGGAAGTCGTAAAGACGAGTCGATGACGCTTGCAATATCCTCTTGCGGCGAGCCCCAAGGGACCTTCTGTTGCGATGTGGATGGCGTCGGGTGCAAAGTCGATCAGACTGGCTCGTAGCCGGCGGCCGGCGAACAATGATAAGCGAATCTCTGGGTACGACGGGCACGGTATCGTGCGGTAAGGCTCTGGCGTAAACAAACGAACGTCATGCCCCAACTCACGCAGCGCCTTTGCTGTGCGAGACAGCGTGGTCACGACTCCGTTAGTTTGCGGCAACCACGCATCAGTGACGATAGCGATTCGCATGACGGTCACTCCAATCTCTACGTGCGGCGCATGCTAGAGAAGCACTGTTACAGCGATGTTAAACAGTGACCTGCAGGCCCGTAAACAAAGCGTCATGCGATCGTAAGGAACCTGTAGTGTTCGTTGGAGACTATACCCATAACCAAGCATTGGGACCTGCTCATGCACTCGTTCTTGTTGCGCGCGGATCAGTTGGAGCTCAACGTTTGTCTCAAGATCAACTGGCTCAGTAGGTTTGCGACGGCGCGGTTTGTCTTTCGCGCTGTCAGCCGGTTAGGGGACGGCGTATTTTGGTATTCGATTCTTGTCATGCTGACGATCACGGGCGGCGTAAAAGGTGCCATGGCGATGCTGCACACGGGTTTGACCGCGTTAGCCGGCGTCTATTTGTACAGCTTCTTGAAAAGACGACTACTTCGCCCGCGGCCTTACGTCTCTCACGGTCAAATTGTCTGCCAGATTGCACCTCTTGATCAATACAGTTTCCCCTCGGGGCACACACTGCATGCGGTCTTGTTTGCAGTCATGCTGTCAACCTATGCGCCGGCACTGATGATTATTGTTGCGCCGTTTGCGGTTCTGGTAGCAATCTCGAGAGTCGTGCTCGGCGTGCATTATCCGAGCGACGTTGTTGCTGGTGCTGTGCTCGGGTTGATCCTGTCAGGCGCTAGTCTGACCATGGTCTCATTGCCGCCGCCGCAGTTCGCGACTGACCCTGCGAGCATGCTATCGCTCTGGTTAAACTAGCGTTGGTGACCAGCAACAAGGCCTGAGCGGCTGTGTCGCGCCTCTCTCTAAGGCGACTCATCCTTTGCTGTGATGTCCGGTATCCAACTTTCTATCTGCTCGAGATTCGTGTAGGCATCCAGACTGTCATCCCACCCTTGAGCAAGACGGGCTAGATCCTGACCACGCCAAAGACGATCCTGACACCTGGTTTTGTTCAATTGTTGCGAAAAGTGTTGCAACTTGTTCATCTCTATCTCCATTCATGCCGCTGCAGATATCGGTCGAGGTGCCGAACCTGCATTCCATTTAGTGAGCTCAAGCATTCCATCGTTGCGCTCCATCAGCGCGGTGCCATGCTCGACCCAATCGCCGTCATTAAAGTAGCCAACCCCGTCGATCGTCATGATGGCTGGCTTGTGGATGTGCCCGCAGACAATGCCA
>JBCCCC010000102.1:0-12263 GCA_039033695.1 Pseudomonadota bacterium
CTATTTGCGGTTTGATCGCCGTCTCGCGCATGGCGCGGTTCAAGCAGGACTTGTCGCTTATGCAGCAGCGCATCGACTGGTTGCAACGCAAAGTTGAGTCGGCAGCCATCGACCCGGTGGGTGAGGCGGTTCCAACAAACCAGCCATTCAGGGCATCGGAGCCGCTGGCCACAGATACGGTGACCGATCCGCTTGCTCCGGCGCGTGCATCAAATGATGTTCAGCAGCCTTTGCAGTCGCCATCGGAGCCGGCCGTTGCCCGCACGAGTGCCTCGGCTGCGCCCAAGCCGGTTGTCCACAAGACCCGCGTCACGCCGCGTCAGCCCAAAGCGCCGTCCGCGTTCGATCAGTGGATTGCCCACCTGCAGCAGCACTGGATGACGTGGCTGGGTGGCGGCTGCGTCGCGCTCGCTGGCATCTTCATGGTGCGTTACTCGATGGACCGAGGTTGGCTTGGCCCGTTGGCGCGTATCCTCTTCGCCATCGCGACGGGCCTGGCGTTGCTCGGCACGGCGGAGTATTTACGTCGTCGTCATGGTGGCACGCAGCCCGCGTTGGCAGCACTGGCAGGCGCGGGGTCGATCACGCTATACGGTGCGTTGCTGGCGGCAATGCGTCTCTACGAATTGATCGAACCGGGTACGGCATTTTTCCTGATGGCGGGGGTCGCTGTTGGCACCATGGCGCTCGCGCTGGTGCACGGGCCGATACTCGCGGCATTCGGTATTCTCGGCGCCTATCTTGTGCCGATTCTGGTGTCGACGGGCAGCGGCGATATTGTGATCGCATTGGTCTACGCACTGATCGTCTCGCTCAGCGCGTTGCTGCTGATGCGCCATGTCTATCGGCCATGGTTGTGGTGGGGCTTCGTGATTGGCGGCATGGGCTGGTGGCTGCTGTCACTGGATTTTGCCGCGGCGCATGGCGTTCGAAGTCTGTACCTGGTCGCGCTGGGCTATTTGATTGCTGCCGCGCCAATGGGCGACTGGGCGTTGCGTCGCAGTGTGCCCCTGAGTTATCAGGGCTACAACCCGCTGGCGCTACTCAAGTCGCTGGAGTTGCCGCAACGCAATGCGCTGCTCACGTTGGTGCTGCTGTCGCTGGCCAGCGGTGCGTCAATTGTCGTGTCCGCCCAGAGTGATGCGCCGTGGCTGTCGGGCCTGCCTTTCTTCGGATTCAGTCTCTGGCTCGCGCGTGGCCGTGAAACGGTATTCGTGCTTCCATGGCTCACGTTGCTGGTGACCGTTGGCGCCTGGTTAGCCGTGCATGTGGATGTTATCGGCGACCGCGTTGGGTTGCGCTTGTTGGGTGCCGAATCGGCCAACACGTTTCTGACCTACGCGTTTGTCTACGCATCTGTGGCGGCAATTATGTCGGTCTGGCTGTTTGGCAGCGGTCGGCGCCAGGCGATTTGGGCGTCGCTCGCCACGCTGGGCCCGATGCTGCTGATCACACTTGCCTATTTGCTCAATGTCAGGCCTGAAACCAATGCATTCTGGGGGCTGGTTACGGCTGTCCTTGCGCTCGCCTACCTCACGTTGGCAACGTCTGCACTGCGCAAGAACAGTGTTGAGTCCCTGGTCGTATGGTTGTTTATTGGCGGGCATTTTGGCCTCGGTATTGCCGCAGCCATCGTTTTCGAATCGGCCAGCCTAACACTGGCGATTGCCGCGCAAGCCGTCTCTCTCGCATGGGTCATTCGCAAGTTTGAGCTGCCAAATCTTGGCTGGTTGCTCAAGCTGGTCGTGGTTATTGTGATTACGCGCCTGACCTTCAATCCCTGGTTAACCGAGTACCCGGTGGGTGTTCACTGGTCGCTCTGGACGTACGGCGGGTCAGCGCTGTTGACGGCATTCGCCGCCTACTGGTTGCGCCCACATCCGGCATTGTCGCGATGGGCGGAAGGCGCTGCTTTGCATTTGCTGGTTCTGACGATCTGGTCTGAAGTGCGTTACCAGCTCTACGATGGCGCAGTCTATGCCGCCGCCTTCAGCTTCGCCGAGGCGGTGCTGACGATGGGCCTGTCGGCGGCGATGGCACTGGTCTACTACCATCGCGCCAGCGTTAGCGAATCACTGGCGCGGCTCTACCGGATCTATGCCTCGGTGCTCGCTGTCGCATCGGTGGCGGTCTATGGTTTGCTGCTTGTCCGACTGCTGGCCAGCGACCCGTGGGTGTACAGCGAAGTCGGTGCCACACCCGTGTTCAATGTGCTGATACCAACGTTCGGGTTCCCGGTCGTTTATGGCTTGCTGTTCAGCCGCTGGTTCGACCCGCGTTTTCACCGCTTGGCGCTGCGATTTGCTGGTTTTGCGGCATTTGTTTTTGTATCGCTGCAGGTACGGCATCTGTGGACAGCGAGTGTTCGATTAAATGACCCAGCGATAGGTTCTGGTGAGCTGTATACCTACTCCGCAGTGTGGCTGGCGATTGCGATCGGCGCGTTGCTGGTGGGCAGTTGGCGCTACGGACAAGGCGTGTATCGCGCAGGGCTTGCGTTGCTTGCGATTGTCATTGCCAAGCTGTTCCTGATCGACATGTCAGGCCTGGATGGGCTGTTGAGGGTTGCATCGTTCATGGGGCTTGGCTTGAGCTTGCTCGGCGTCGCCTACCTGCACCAACGCCTGGGTGGCGGCAAGACAGAGCCGGTCGAGCAAAGCGCTTAGCGTTGCTTGGGCGCGCCTGTGCGCTGAGTGAAATGTCGATATGCCAGTGAATCGATCCGTCACACGCGACCTGATCTTCGGACGTGAACAGGCTTGGGTGGTCCGAGCACGTATTCTGTGCGCGTCGCCTTGCTACTACGACTATTGCGCAAACATCGCGTCCAAGTTCGAATATACCCGTTGCACTGATGCAGACGAACAACCCTGCTCTAGGTGCTTGCGGACGGACACCCGTTTTTCGGTTTCACGGCCAATGCGCGCTTGTAAGTCTGATTGATTGCGACGCAAGTCCGACTCGCTGGTGATGGCCATCTGCCTGAGCGCCGCCGTGAATTGTTGCGGGCTCATCTTGCTGTGCTTGTCGTAGATTTCTTCATAGCGTCGCGAATGTTTGCGGGCGACATAGGTGCGGTCGCGCTGTATTTCGTTGGAGAATGTCCCGGCGTACGGGTCGGTCGTGACTTCGGTCACCACGTAATCGAATGGCACGGCATCGGGGATCTGGTCTGAGCACAAGTCCGAATAGCCCTGCAGGTACACGACAAAAAAGTTCTCCTTGTAGAACGTCGAGGTCTCCAGCCTCAATTCTGTTTGATCCAGCCGCTGGATCATCTCGGCGAAATTCGCCGGTATGAGCAGGTTGGTATCCATCTCAGCGCAGCCGGTGTGCAATGCGCCTGACGGGCTGCTGCAACTGCGACACGTCTCGGCCAGCCGTGTGTACAGCTGATTATCGTTGGTATGGATCCGGAATCGATCCACCAGGCGCGAGAAGTCCTGTGTGTAGCTTGCGAACTCTGGCTCCGGAATACGCCCGCCGACGCCAAACTTGTAGGTCATGCAAACGCAGTAGTCGCTCGTGCCAACGACCCCATTGATCGTGGCCGCTGTGTTCATACAACTATCGTAGAACGGCTCGAGCCGCGGGAAGTCGGCGTCGCGCTGCAGATTGGCCAGCTTCGCGTCGCGCCGCTTGTCATCGTTGTCCGATTCCATGCGTTGGGCCAGCGCAATCATGCCGAGTAGCTTATCTTGATCGAGACGCTTATCGCGCACTACCGCGCTCGTGAATCGGCTCGCCGTAATCAGGCGACCTTGATCATCGTAGAGTCGCAGCATCAGCTGTCTGCTGGCCGGCTGTGCGTCGAATGCGATCGGGAATAACAGGCCGCGCGTGACTCTGGGGCTGCAGCCTTCGCCTGTCCCAGGCTTGACCGTCAGGTGCATCAGGTAGCCGTCTTCTGAACGATGCGACTCGATGAGCTGCCCCACGCAGAGCGTTGTGATCTTACTGTCGAAGTCGAGCTGGAATGCGCTCGAGCCATTACGGGCGCGGGCAAACGTGCCTTCGGTTCGCACGCTCGCATAGACAGAACTGTGCGGGTTCCAACGATACTTGCCGCGCAACGGCGATGTAACCAGCCCGTCGAAAACATCCTTGTCAAAGAGGCCAGTCTGACGCGTTGTCGGCGTAGGGCTGGCCGCCGGTGCGGCCTTGGCTGGCTCCTGAGGCGGGTCAAGCCGCGCCAGCAGCACATCACAGGCTGTCATGGTCGGCGTGATGACGTCATTCAGCATTTTCTGTGGACTGCCGCCAGCAGGCTGCATGCGTTGACTCATTGTCGTGGTTGCGATCTGCATGGCATTGCGTTGCAGCATTGGATCACTAGCGAGCCTGCCGATGACCGTTTGCCAGCGTTCTGACAGCCGCAGGATTTCCGATGCCTTGGTCCGATCGGTCCCCATTGCCCCCTGCAATTGCATCCTCAAGGTATTGGTATAAAAACAGTAGACGGCTTTTTCGCTGTCTCCGTCGAGTCCGGCAAACGGATCGTTGGCCTGGGCCGCAATCGGCAGGATGCACAACAAAAAAAGGGCAGTCGCTCGCATATTGATTCCATAGATTTTCGTTGCTGCTGGAGAGTAACAATCCTGGCGCTGATCGGGTAGGGGAAGTTGTGGTGCGCCATGCGGCCTGTCGTTGCGTTGGTCACCGTGGCTGACATTTCCTCAACATACTGCGGTGGGGCAGAGCGGACCTGCGGTGACAGTTGCGTCATGCCGCATGCGTGATCGTTGTCAGGGCCTCACGAGCGCTCACTCAGCCGAGGCTGACCCGCTGCCGAGGCTGTTCAGTAACCCGTACACCTGTTGTTGAATCTGATCGGGGTAGCGGCGGCGCATCCTTCGGTAATTCGCCTGTCCGTACATTTGCTCTAACACGACGTCCGACACAATGAAGTAGCTCATCGCGCCAAGCAAGGGGTAGATTTTTGTCAGTGCATCCGTCTTGGTCAGTGTTTGCTTGCCCGCAATCACCCGCGTTATGTCTACCAGTGAGTCCAGGAACGGTTGCAGGTACCAGCTATGGACTTGTTCCGTGCGCCGTTCGCTGTCCAGCAACTCGCGCACGATAATGCGCGTCTCATGCGGTGATTGTTCGGAGATTGCATAGACGGATTGCATGGCGGCCAACAATTGATCCTGCGGTGAATCGTACTGCGCCCGAGCCGCGTCGATTTGCTCAAGCATGCGGTTGGAGATGCGCGATAGCACCTCTGCGTAGAGTTTTTCCTTACGCCCAAAGTGGTGTAGTAGTGCTTGCTTCGTGAGCCCCAGCGCTTCAGCGATATTCGCCAGGCTCGCGCCGTAAAACCCGCGCGAAGCAAAAAGCCGGGTTGCGCTGTCGAGTAGTTGCGCTCGAGTGTCTTCTCTTAGTGGCATATCGCAAGATCCCAAAGTGCTGTTGACAACCTACCGATCGGTAAGTACGATGCTTACCGATCGGTAGGTATGGTCTCACCATACCATGTTAACTTCCCGGAGCAATCATCATGACGACAGAAGTGGTTACCTATGCGGTCCGCGATGCCATCGCGACCATCACGTTGAACCGGCCGGAGAAGGCGAACACCTTGCGACTGGAAGTCATCGAGGCACTGGATCAGTGCATCGCCAGGGCCAGTGCTGACGCGCAGGTGAAAGTGATCATTCTGCAGGGCGCTGGTGACAACTTTTGTGGTGGTTTCGATTTCTCGGATGGCCTTTCGCACTACGAGAACATCACGGAGCAAAGCTATGACCCTGGTGTCGACGTGCAATTCGTCACCGACCACTATCAGAGCTATATACCCAAATTCATGGGGCTGTGGCGGGGGTCGAAGCCAACGATTGCGAAAGTTCATGGCTACGCGGTTGGCGGTGGCTCGGAGCTGGCACTGTGTGCTGATCTGGTCGTTGCAGCGGAGGATGCACGTATCGGGACGCCGTATTCGCGTGTCTGGGGCTGTCACTTGACGGGTATGTGGATCTACCGGCTAGGGCTGGCGAGGGCCAAATACTATGCGCTCACGGGCGAATGGGTCAGTGGTCGAGAAGCCGCAGACATCGAGTTGATCAATTTTGCCTGGCCGCTTGAGGAGTTGGACGACCGCGTACAGGCGTTGGCACGCAAGCTTGGATCGATTCCGCTAACGCAACTGGTAGCCATGAAGCTCGTGGTCAACCAGGCCTATGACAATATGGGGCTGCAAGGTACCCAAACATTGGGCCCGATCCTCGACGGCATCATGCGCAATACCCCCGAAGGCCGGGAGTTCGTTAATGTCGCCGCGCGCGAGGGTGTCGCTGGCGCTGTTCAACGACGAGACGGGCCATTCGGCGACTACAGTCAGGCACCGCGCAGCGAACAACCCCGGCGTCGCAGCGAGTTGTGACCGACGGCAGTCGCCCTGCGCGCAGCGGCAGGTCGTTAGCCCTGACGCTGCAGCACTACTGCATATCGGTGTTAGCGTCGACCTTGAATCCGTACAGTTCGGGCGCAACCGGTTCGCCGTATTCACGGATCTCAAAATGCAGGTGGGGTTTGGTTGCCGCGCCCGAAGCGCCAACTGACCCCAGCTGCTGACCCGCGCTGACCGCCTGTTCGACCGCGACAGCGACGGTTGCCAGATGAAAGTAGTGGGTCTCGACGCCACTGCCGTGGCGCAATACGACGTAATTGCCGCGCTTCTTGTCGCTGCCCGTCGCAAGAACGGTGCCGTCCAAAGCCGACATAACCGGTTCGCCTTGTGCGGTCGCGATATCAACGCCATTGTGGTGTTTGGCGGCTTGGTTCGATTTGCCGAAGCCGGACGTTACGCGCCCGGGTGTTGGCGTCACCAACGCGCGAATCTGCGAACGAATAGATTGCAGGCGTTTCTCGAGCGTCGTCGAGTTGTCCTCGGCGCGGTCACGCCACATCGCCATTACCGCATCCCGATAGCGGACGGTCTCATCCGGCAATGGCTGGCCTTCATTGATGTGAGCGGCGACTGCGCCAGGGCCTGCGTTGTATGCGGACAATGCCAGCGGTAGTGCCTGCTCGCCGTGCGTGGCAAAGCGCGTTAGTTGTTGGCTCAAATACCATGCGCCAAAGTCGAGGTTGGTCGCAGGCTCGAACAGCCGATCGACCGTGAATTCAGCAATGCCGCGATGTGCTGCAATAGCCTCGCCCGTCTTCGGCATGACTTGCAACAAGCCGCGCGCGCCGAGGCGGCTTTGGGCTGTGTCGTTACCGCCAGACTCGGCGAACACCATGAGCGCGAGAAAGTCGGCCGGCACCTCATGCCGCTGCGCAGCTGCCTCGATATCGTCGCGCCATTGGGTGATCGCGGGTGGCAGCCACTCAATGCTGAGCTCCGCGTGAGCTTGCGAGTCGGCAGGGTCCGTCTGTCTTTCCATGTTGCCGTAACTCTGCGATACCAGCGAGATCATCAAGCTGATGACGGCGACGGCGGCGGTGCCACGATAGGCGGTGCGTGGTTTGGGCGTTGCGACGCCGAGTAGTCTTGAAATGCGGTCCATGAGGTCGCCTCCATTCATCATGAGTGTTGGTGTTGTCGCGCTCACGCGAAGTTGTTCAAGTGTCATCAACGCCCGGGCATAGCTGACCTTGTCCTGCAATACGGCAATAGCGTCTTCATCGCAGCGGTATTCGCGTGTCCGATGCACTTCCCGCGACAACCACCACACGGCGGGATGAAAAAACATCAGAGCTTCGGTCCATGCTTGCGCGACGACGGCGATATGATCGAGCCGCCGCAAGTGTGAAAGCTCGTGCACGAATGCGGTTCGCACTAATGCCGGGTCCATGCCTGTGGTCATCGAGACAGGTATGAGGACGACGGGCCTGAGTACTCCGGTAGCCATCGGTCCCGAGACAACGTCTGACAGCCGCAACATCACGCGCGAGGACGTGCCCAGTGACCACTTGGTCTTTGCAAACAGACGGGCCAGTTGCAGAGGCGGCAGCGTGGCCTTCGCGACGATACGCTGTCGGAACCAAAGCCAGCCGAATGTAAGCCGTACGCTGGCGAAGCTGGCGCCCAGGATCCAAGCCACGGCAACGCAGGTCACAAGACTCAGGCTCGTGGTGTTCGTGTGGCTCGCCGAGCCGACAGGCAAGGGTGCTGCGCCCAGCGCACTGACTAACGTTGTCACGAACGTCACCGGCGTCACCAGCAGTGCTACAAAGGCCAAAACATATTTCGCTTGCGCCGACCGTATCCAGGCACCGACTGTCACATAGCAGACGGCAGCGCCTGCGCCGACCCAGAGGCTATGTATTACGGCGCCAAATATCGCAGGCAGCAGCAGCGCGAATGTGTCACTCACGTTCGCGATCCTTCTGGTCGATAAGTTCACGGATTCGATCGAGCTCGTCGTCGCTCACCGGCGAAGCTGACAATGCGCGCACTACCAGCTCCGCGGCTGATCCTGCGAATGCCTTGTCGATCAGGTCCCTGACCAGGCCACCTTGTGTTGCATGCGCCGGTCTTGCGGCGCGGTAAACGTGACTGCGCTGACTTTCATCGCGTTTGACCAGCCCTTTCTTGTGCATAACTTGCAGCATCTTGAGGGCGCTGGTGTAGCCGAGCGTTGTCTGGTTAGACAGTGCATCGTGAACTTCCCTGACCGTCGCGGGCCCGGTGTTCCATAGCACCCCAAGAATGGCTAGCTCGGTCGCTGTCGGCGTTATGTCTTTGCTCATGATCAATAAACTACGAAGATCTTCGTACGAAGTCAAGCTTAGTTTAATTCACGTTTCACTGCGACGTCGGAAAGGGGGGAGATGTGCGTCCTTTCGAAGGCCGCGCGGCGCACTCGTCCAGCAGGCCGCCGTCAGTGATTCGTCCCTGGAATGCTGGGCCGACCGATACGCGCCATCACGCGAAGCGACGAAGACGAGATGCGTTTGATCGCCGACGTGCAGTGCGACAATTGACCAACGGTAGTCGGCTCGGCTTACAGACTGTTTACTGATTTGGCTGGAAGTCCCGCGAGTCGTGGATAGCTAATCCCGCGCGCGCTGGACCGGCATGCAAGGTGCCCGTGTTCTTCGTTAAATGGTACTGTACCGACATTGTAGATGTACCGATGTGGCCGTGTGTCGCTGGACCGGTGCGCGCGCGGATGACTGACATGACCCTGACGATCCCTGACTTCTCCTCGGCCTCGGTGCTGGTTGCTGGCGACGTGATGCTTGACCAATATTGGTTTGGTGGTACGCATCGTATTTCTCCCGAAGCGCCGGTGCCGGTCGTGCATGTGAGCCATGATGAAGAGCGGCCCGGTGGCGCTGCGAATGTGGCGGTCAACCTTGCAAGTCTTGGTAGTGCAGCGCAGCTAATTGGTCTGGCCGGTAACGACCAAGCGGCAGATACGCTTGAGCGCAGTCTGGCCGCAGCAGATGTTGACGTCGCGTTAATGCGAGATCCGACGCTGCCCACGATTACGAAGTTACGCGTGTTGTCGCGAGGGCAGCAACTGATTCGACTGGACCGCGAGGAGCGTGCACAGTCCGCGCTATCGTTGACGGCGATGGTAGCCGAGCGCCTGCCGAATAGCAGTGTTGTCGTGTTGTCGGACTATGGCAAAGGCGCATTGCGTGATGCCCCGGCGCTGATCTCGGCCTGCAGGCAGGCGAAGGTTCCCGTTCTCGTAGATCCCAAGGGGAGTGACTTTTCGCGCTATCGTGGTGCGAGTCTGATTACACCGAATGAGAGCGAGTTTCGGGCGGCGGCGGGCGATTGGGCCGATGACGATGACATGGTGCGTCGAGCCCGCAAGATGATCGTCGAGTTATCGCTCGATGCGTTGCTGATTACGCGAAGTGAGCGCGGCATGCTGCTGGTTGAAGCGAACGATGAGCCGTACTTCTTGTCCACCGAGGCACGCGAAGTATTCGATGTGACTGGCGCCGGCGATACTGTCATTGCAACGCTGGCTGCAGCACTCGGATCGGGCAGTGCACTGCGTGATGCGGTGCAATTGGCGAATCTTGCCGCTGGCCGCGTCGTCGCCAAGATCGGCGTCGCGAGTGTGACACCGGCAGAGTTGCGCGTCGCGCTTCACCGGCGTGGCAAGGGCGGGCGCGAACCGGTTGACCTTCAGGGCCTCATGGCGCTTGCCGCCGAAGCGAAGGCGTCGGGCGAGCGTATTGTCATGACGAATGGTTGCTTTGATGTCCTGCATGCCGGGCACGTCGCCTATCTTGAGGAGGCGAAGTCGCTCGGTGATCGCCTGATCGTGGCGGTCAACGACGATGCGTCGGTGCGACGCCTGAAAGGCGACGACCGGCCAATCAACGGCGTTGAAGATCGTATGCTGGTGCTATCCGGTTTGGCTGCGGTGGACTGGGTCGTTCCGTTTGATGAGGATACGCCGTTGTCCGTCATCGAGGCTGTGTTGCCTGATGTATTGGTCAAAGGTGGCGACTATGCGGTGAGCGAAATCGTTGGCGGCGGTGCGGTCGTGAAGGCGGGCGGTGAAGTGCGCGTGCTGGCGTTTCGCGAGGGTAGATCGTCATCGTCGATTATCGACCGAATCCGGGGCGATCGGTAGCTGCGATGCGCTACTTTTATAATGCGCTGGTCCTGGTCGGCTTGCCTTTCGTTGCTGTGTATTGGCTATGGCGCGCATTGACCGACAAGACCTATCGGTCGCGTTGGGTGCAACGATTCGGCTTCGCCTATCCTCGCGTTGCTGATGGCGTTGAAACCGTCTGGGTTCATGCTGTTTCGGTGGGCGAGGTGCAGGCTGCGGCGCCTCTGATTCGTGCGTTGCGCGAGCGCATGCCCGAAGCACGCGTCTTGATTACCACGGTGACGCCAACCGGCGCGGATCGCGTTCGCCTGTTGTTTGCCGATAGCGTTGAGCACGCGTATGTGCCTTACGATGTTGCTGGCGCCGTACGCCGCTTCTATCGGGCCGTCGCGCCCAGGTTGGCCATCATCGTCGAAACCGAGCTTTGGCCAAACCTTTATCATGAAGCCGGGTTGCGGCGCATCCCGCTGATTCTGGCCAGCGCGCGCATATCTCCCCGATCAATGCCCCGTTATCGGCGACTGGTCGGGCTATTTCGCGATGCATTATCCAACGGCATTATCATCGCTGCGCAAAGTGAGGTCGATCGACAGCGCTTTGTCGAGTTGGGTGCGCCTGCGGAGCGCACATTCGTATCGGGCAATATCAAGTTCGATTTTGATCATGATCCTGACGTCCAGGATCGAGGTGCCAGATTTCGGCAAGACATGCTTGGTGAGCGCCCGGTGTGGGTTGCCGCCAGCACGCATGCGGGTGAAGAGAGCATCTTGCTCGATGCGCATACCGCGCTGCTTGAGACGGTGCCTGACGCATTGCTGATCATGGTGCCGCGGCATCCCGTGCGATTTGATGAGGCCGCGGTGGCACTTGACGAACGAAAGCTTAGCTATCTTAGGCGCACTGCAGATCTGGCTTGCCCACCTGAAGTCTCGGTGCTGCTCGGCGACACCATGGGCGAAGTCAATATGTTCTATGCAGCGGCAGACATCGCGTTTGTTGGCGGTAGCCTGGTCCCCGTGGGTGGCCACAATCTGCTCGAGCCGGCGGCATTGGGATTACCGATACTCGCGGGCCCATATCTGTTTAATGCTCAGGACATCGCTAACCTGTTTACCGGACAAGGCGCAGCGAAGACTGTGCAAACTGCTGACGAATTGTGCACATCGCTGCAATCGTTGTTTCGTCGCGGGCAATTGCGCGACAGCATGGGCCGGCGCGCCGAGCAATTGATTGTCGCAAACCGTGGCGCCGTCGACCGGCTGCTCACGCGACTGGAGCCACTGATTGAACAAGGCGGATTGCCGCCATCAGATCGTGAGATTACTGCGTCAGCAGCTGATTGATCGTTTCCAGGTCTTGCACCTGCAGGCTGCCCGCCGCTTGTTTTAGTCGCAGTACATTGAGCAGGTAATCGTAGCGCGCGCGAAGAAACTGGGTGCGTGCATTGAACACGTTTCTCTGTGCATCAAGTACGTCCACCGTGGTGCGTGTGCCGACATCGAAACCTGCCAACGTTGCTTCCAACGCTGTTTCGCTTGAACGCAGCGCTTGCTGCAGTGCTTTGGTGCGGGAGATTTCTGTTAGTACACCGAGATAAGAATCCCGTGTCAGGCGCTCTGTCTCGCGCGCGATTCGTTGCGCACGCTCACGGGCGGCTCGGTGTTCATGCACGGCCTGTTTGACTCGTGATGATGTCGTGCCGCCTGTGAAAATCGGCACGTTCAGCTGCAA
>JBCCCC010000103.1:0-12107 GCA_039033695.1 Pseudomonadota bacterium
GGCTCAGGTGTCAGGCGCGTGAGACGCTTCTCGACTTCCAGTGGCGTCTTGCCGTGCGCCAGCCCAGTGCGGTTGGCGACACGAAAAATATGCGTGTCCACGGCAATCGTTGGCTCGCCAAACGCGGTGTTCAAGACGACATTAGCGGTCTTGCGGCCAACGCCGGGCAAGGCTTCGAGCGCGGCGCGATCGCGAGGCACCTCGCCATTATGGTCGTCAATCAGGATTCGACACGTCGCGATAACGTTCTTGGCCTTGCTATTGAATAACCCAATATGCCGGATGTAGGGCGTCAGTCCGCGCACACCGAGCGCCGCGATTGCCGCCGGTGTGTTGGCGACGGGGTATAGCTTATCCGTCGCCTTGTTGACGCTGATGTCGGTGGCTTGCGCCGAAAGAATCACAGCGATCAACAACTCAAACGGGTTGTTGTAGTTGAGCTCTGTCGTTGGCTTCGGGTTTGCGGACTGCCAGGTTTGGTAGATGGCAGTACGTTTGTCACGATTCATGCGCAGGCTCCGCGGCAGTTGCCGACTGACGCGCAACGATCAGGTTGCGCAGAATCAGTACGAGGGCCAAAGCGAAAAAGGCGCCTGGGGGCAGCAGCGCGATCAACAATCCACCATCGGCGAACTGCAGCCCGGCATTGCCGGCGCCCGGTATCAGCGTGCCTAAGTCGGCGAAAACCCGGCCGCTGCCGATCGCTTCGCGCAGCACCCCGATCAGCATGAGCACCCACGCAAAGCCGAGTCCATGGGCGATGCCGTCGGCTACGGCGCGCAGCGGCGGTTGTCTTGACGCAAACGCTTCGGCACGCGCGATGATCGCACAGTTGGTAACGATAAGCGGCAGGAAGATGCCCAGTCTTGCGTGCAGCTCCGGCGCAAACGCATGGAAAAACAATTCGATCGCGGTGACCAGCGATGCAATGATCAGCACATACGCCGGGATGCGTATTTCACTTTGCAAGCCGCGGCGCGCCAGCGATACGGTGAGGTTGCTGAAAGTCAAGACGAACAAGGTCGCAATCGCAAGCCCTAGCGCGTTGACCGCCGTGTTGCTGATCGCTAACAGAGGGCACAAGCCCAATAACTGAACGATGCCAGGATTGTTCTGCCAAAGGCCGTCGCGAATTATCGATTTCATTCGCTGGGCTCCATGATTAAGGTTTCCTCATAGCGCTCGGCATAGCGAAGTGTATCGCGAACGGCAATCACGACTGCGCGGGGTGTAATGGACGCGCCTGTAAACGCATCAAAGCGACCGCCGTCCTTACGCAACGCCCAATCGGCCTGATCATCACCGAGCGCTTGATTGTTAAAACTCGCGATCCAGTCTGACTTGCTGCGCTCGATGTCGTCACCAAGCCCCGGGGTTTCGGTGTGCGACAGCACGCGCACTGCCGTTACCTGTTGCCGCCGATCAATACCGACCATCAGCTCTATGGGACCGCTGTAGCCCGCGGCGTACACGTTAAACACCCAAGCTACGATAGCGTCGTTTTGATAGACCCTATAGATCCGAACCTCGCGCGTACTGCCGGGCAAGGTATGCGGCGGGCTTACCAGCTCTGGATTGTCGTAGTCGATGCGATCGAATGCCACGCCGCTGAGGACAGTCGCAAATTGAGCCATTCGGGCGGTATGCAGGTTCTGCTCGATACGTTCATGCGTCAGCTGCCAACTCGCGGCCACGATCAGCGCTGCGAACGCGGCGAAGGCGGTTAACTTGAGTGTGCCGCCCACAACGGATGTCCGTTTGATATCAGCGCTCATGACCCATGATCCTTGGTGCGGTCAGCCGGTCGATTAGCGGGACGGCCGCATTCATCAGCAACACGGCGAATGCAAAGCCGTCCGGGTAGCCACCGTAGGTTCGAATCACCCAAGTCAGAAAGCCGATACCCAGACCATAAATAATGCGGCCCCGGGGACTGGTGGCAGCCGACACCGGGTCGGTCGCGATGAAAAAAGCACCCAGCAGTGTTGCGCCACTAAACAAGTGGAAGCCGGGGCCAGGGTAGGCGCCTGACGTGATCAAATAATGCAAGGTGGCGGGTGCTAGCACACCGACCAGTACCGCAACGGGGATGTGCCAACGGATGATGCCGCGATACAGCAGCCAGCAACCCGCCAGTGCGAAGAAATTAGCGATCCACTCCCAGCCGTAACCGCCAAAGTCGCCGAAGATCGGGTTATTGCGCATCTCTGCAAACACGGAGGCTTCTCGCATGCCTGTGCGAACAATGTCCAGCGGTGTTGCCTGCGTGATGGCATCGAGCACCAGCGGCGCGGGCCACTCGCCCGTGAAGATGTAGGCGAGTTTTTGGAGAGTCGATGGTCGCACGTAATCGAGGTCACCCAGCTGCGGTGGCAACCAGGTGCTCATCTCAACCGGAAATGAGATGAGCGCGACGGCATAGCCAACCATGGCCGGGTTAAACGTGTTGAAGCCAAGACCGCCATAGGCGTGTTTGGCCAGCAGCACGGCCGCCGCGCAGGCCAGCAGCGTCACGTATATGGGTACATAAGGTGGCAGCGCGAACGCTAACAAGACACCGGTCAGACAAACACTGTAGTCGTTGAGCACCGGTTGCACGGCCTGGCCGCGTAGCCGCAGCGCGAGTGCCTCGAACGCAGCGCATGCGAGTATGCACACGGCCAGGTTGAAGATGATGCCGAACCCAAAGAACGCTACATACAATGCGGCTGCCGGCACCAGCGACAAGCACACCTCGCGCATCATCGCGCCGACCCCGGTGACCGGGCGCAAATACGGCGTTAGCGCGGGCTCAAAACGCATCAGTCGTCTTTATCCTTGTCGTCTGCGGCGGACGACGACTGCTTGCGGGCAAGGATTTGCGCAATGCTATCGCGATTGGCGCGATCCTTGATCTGCTGGATTGCGGCGGCGCTTTGTTGTTCGCGATCGGCATCGCGCTGTTGCCGCGTCTCGAATCGTTCTCGCGCACGCTCAGCACGCTCGCGCTCGTAGACTTCCATTCGCCTTCGCTGCTTGGCTTCCCGAAAACTCTGCGTTAGCGGGATGTGGCTGGGGCACACAAGATCACAACAGCCGCACTCAATGCAATCGACCAGGCCAAGTGCTTCTAGTTGTTCGCCATCATCGCTTATGAAGCTGCGATGCAGTTGCTGTGGTTGCAGCCGTACTGGGCAGATGCGTGCGCACTCGCCGCATCGAATGCATGGGCGCTCCGGTTCCTTGGAGGTCTGAATCGCCGGGCCCGTAATCAGCAAACAATTGCAGGCTTTGGTGACGGGCATTGCGTCATTGGTCAACGACACACCGGTCATCGGGCCGCCCATGATCAGGCGTTTGGCACGTTCCGTGTAACCGCCCGCGGCACCGGCGACATCGCTGATTGGTGTACCAAACCGTACGCGATAGTTGCCCGGCTGTGCGATGCCATCGCCAGTGACGGTGACGATGCGCGAGATCATTGGCATGCCGGTTAGCGCGAACTCGGCCACCGCTGCCGCCGTGCCCACATTGTGCACCAGCACACCGCGATCGCTGGGAAAGCCCTGGCTGGGGACCTCACGGCCGGTCATCAGGTAAACCAGTTGATCTTCGCCGCCAGATGGGTAAACGGTCGGAATCATGACCGGGTGCAGCCGATCATCACCATCAATCTGCGCTGCCTCAACAAATGCGTTCCACGCCTCAGGCTTGTCGCTCTCGATGCCGACAAAACACTGCGTCAGGCCAAGCGCCTTAATCATGATTCGCGCGCCGTAGAGGATATCCGTGGCAGCAGTGCGCATCAGCGCATCGTCGCAGCTAATGTAGGGCTCACACTCCACGCCATTGAGAATCAGCGTATCGATGTCCGAGCCAATGGCCTGACGCATCTTTGGCAAGGTCGGAAACGCGGCGCCGCCCAGCCCGACGATGCCAGCTTCGCCAATGGCTTCCAGCAGCGATTCGGCTGACTCGGCAAACGGGTTCGTGATGGGCGCGAGGGTGTCCAACGCCTGATCTTTGCCGTCCGTCGCAATAACGATGCAGGGCGCGCTGTCCGCCGCTCGCCCAGGTACCGGTCGCGGCTCGATGGCGGTCACGGTGCCGGAACTGCTGGCGTGTACATTGGCGCTGAATTGGCCATCGGCGCGCGCAACCACCTGGCCCTTGAATACATGGTCACCGACACCTACTCGCGGCAGGGCGGCGGTGCCAGCGTGTTGGCGCAGCGATATGATCAATTCGGCCGGCACGGCGACTTCATGTACCTCACCGGTCGCCGACTGCGCCTTGAATCCGGGCAGCCGAATTCCACCAGGCAGTTTGTAAAGGTTCTCGGTAGCCGCGCTGCTCATTGGGCGTCCGTCTCGACAGTCACCATAGCGATACAGTCTACCGGACACGGCGCGATGCAAAGCTCGCAGCCGGTGCATAAATCCGCAACCACGGTGTGCGTGAATTGATGCGCCCCGATGATGGCGTCTACCGGACAAGCTGGCAGACACCGCGCGCAGCCGATGCAGGCAGCCTCATCAATGACTGCCAACGCTGGTGCTTGCTGCTTGGGTAACGTTGCGTCGAGCGGCAACACATCGCGATTCAGCAGCCTGGCCAATGCGACGATTGTTGCGTCTCCACCGGGTGGGCAACGATTAATCGGTGCCTCGCCTGCGGCAATCGCAGCGGCGTACGGTCGGCAGCCCGGGAACCCGCATTGCGCGCATTGGGTTTGCGGCAGCAGGTCGTTGATCTTGTCGGTAACCGTATCCTGATCTCCCGGTAAAGAGCGCGCGGCGAGCGTCAGGATCAGCCCAAAGAAAGCGGCGATCGTCGTGAGCAAAATGACGGCTTCGAGCATTGCGCTAGTCTACGTCTGGCCGAGGCCGGCAAAGCCCATGAACGCCAGCGACATGATGCCGGCTGTGACCAACGCAATTGCAGATCCGCGGATAGGGACAGGGATGTGCTCACCTTCAATACGTTCGCGAATCGCGGCGAACAACAACGTGACCAGACCAAAACCGGCCGCAGCGCCAAAGCCATACCAGACCGCTTGTGCGAAACTCTGCGCTGTCTGGATATTGAGCAGCGCGACGCCAAGGACCGCGCAGTTGGTCGTGATCAGCGGCAGATAAATACCCAGCATTTGCTCGAGCAGCGGACTAATGCGCCGAATCATCAACTCGGCGAACTGTACCAGTGCGGCAATAATGAGGATGAAAGTTAGCGTACGCAGATATGTTAGTTCGAACGGCTTCAGCAGGTAGACCTCGACCAGGTAACTGCTACCGGATGCCAGCGTCAGTACGAACGCAGTGGCCAATGACATACCCGCCGCTGTGTCGAGTTGTTTGCTTGCGCCAAAGAATGGGCACAAGCCTAGAAAGCGCGTCAACACGAAGTTGTTGACCAGCACAGTGCCTATCAGAATCAGTAGCCACTCTTGCATTGCTGTTACTGCCCTCGGCTACTTCACGCGCATGCCCGGCGTTGCGCCATCGTCGGGCGATAACAGATAAATACCTTTGCCATCGCCCGCGGCTAGCACCATGCCTTCAGACAGGCCAAAGCGCATTTTGCGCGGCGCCAGGTTGGCCACGAGGATGACGAGGCGTCCGGTAAGTGCGTTGGCGTCGTAGGCCGCCTTGATGCCAGCGAATACCTGGCGCGTGCCAAGCTCGCCGACGTCGAGTGACAGTTTCAGCAGTTTATCCGCGCCTTCGACGGACTCCGCATGATCGATACGGGCGATTCGCAGTTCAACGTCCATGAACGCGTCAATGTTGATCGTCGCTGCCTCGGGTGCTTGCGCGGGCTGCTCCTGTGCGGCGAACTGCGCCAGCGTGTCTGCCTTGATTGCATCGATCTGAGTCTGCTCAACGCGTCGCAACATCGGCCTGAATCGCTCAATTGCCGTACCGGTCAACGCGGTGTCTACGCTGTCCCATCGCCACTCGGCCTCATTGAACAGCGTGCGCGCTTGCGTCGCAATGCCGGGCAGGACCGGCGCAAGATAGATCGCCAGCGCGCGGAACAGATTCAGCCCCTGCGAGCATACGCCCGGGACAAGCGTGCGTTGTTGCTCGTCCTTGGCCATGACCCACGGCTTGTGCTCGTCAATATACTGGTTAGCGAGATCCGCGAGGCGCATGATTTCGCGCATCGCTTTCGAAAACTCGCGCGCTTCGTAATAGCTGGCGATCGTGTCGCTGGCAGCAGAAAATTTCTCGTACAGTTCGGGATCGGGCAACGCGTCAGTTAAACGGCCATCATTACCCTTGACGATAAAGCCGGCGCAGCGACTGGCGATATTCACCAGCTTGCCGACCAGGTCTGCATTCACGCGCGCGACGAAATCGGCAAAGCTCAGATCAATGTCGTCGGTACCTGGGCCGAGCTTGGCCGCATAGTAGTAACGCAGGGGATCGGGTGGCAGGTGCTTAAGATAGGTGCCAGCATTAATGAATGTACCCCGCGACTTCGACATTTTCTTGCCATCGACCGTCAAGAAGCCATGAGCAAAAACGCCGGTCGGCGTGCGCAAGCCTGCGGCATGCAATACGGCGGGCCAGAACAGCGCATGGAAATACATGATGTCTTTGCCAATAAAATGGTAAAGCTCGGTATCGGTATCCGGCGCCAGCCAGGAGTCGAAGTCCAATCCTTGTTGCTCGCTTAGCGCTTTAAAGCTGGCGAAGTAGCCAATCGGTGCATCGAGCCAGACATAGAAATACTTGTTGTCCGCGCCGGGTATCTCAAAACCGAAGTAGGGCGCATCGCGCGAGATATCCCAATCCTGCAGTCCGGCCTCGAACCATTCGCGCATTTTCTTGGAGACGCTCGCATCGAGGCTGCCACTGGCCATCCACTCACGCAGAAACGCGTCAAACTCACTGAGCTTGAAGAAGTAGTGCTCTGAATCGCGATACTCGGGCGGCTTACCTGAGAGCACCGACACCGGATTCTTGAGGTCGGCAGGTGTGTAGGTGCGACCACAATTTTCGCAGGCATCGCCGTACTGATCTTCAGCGCCACACGTGGGGCAGGTGCCGCGTACGAACCGGTCAGGAAGGAACATGTTCTCATCGGCGTCGAACGCCTGGTTAATTGTCCTCGTGTAGATATGCCCCGCGCTTTTCAGGCTGGTGTAGATGCGTTCGACCAGCTCGCGGTTCTCGTTGCTGTGGGTCGAACCGAAGTGATCGAATTCGATCTGAAATGCGGCGAAATCTGCCATATGCGACTGACGATAGCGCTCGACCAGTTGCTCCGGCTCGATACCCTCCTTACGCGCCCGGATCATGATCGGCGTGCCGTGCGCATCGCTTGCACAGACATAATGCACTTCGTGACCGCCCATCCGCTGGAAGCGCACCCAGATATCCGTTTGCAGGTATTCCACAAGGTGGCCCAGGTGAATATCGCCATTAGCGTAGGGCAGGGCGCTGGAAACTAGGATTCGGCGAGCTGACTCGGACATGCGTGGATATCGCTGCAATACAAACAGCGCATATTATGCCACGCGAGTCGCACTCAATTGTGGCTGTTATCGTCTTGTGGGCGCCGTCAGTTGTTGTTTTTGATGGCCGAGAAGCGAGCTTTGTTGATCGACTTTTCGTAGGCGTCTTTGCCGCTGATGAACGCGCCGTCGTAAAGCTCCTGAAGCGCGCTATCCATTGTCTTCATGCCCGCGGCGCCGCCAGATTGAATGGCGTTTTCGAGTTGGTCGATCTTGCCCTGGCGAATCAGGTTACTGATCGCCGGTGTGTTGATCATGACTTCGAGTGCGGCAATGCGCCCCGGCTTGCCTTTGGTAGCGATCAGCTGCTGGGACACTACGCCTCGCAGTGACGTCGAGAGCATCGTGCGAATCTGCCCCTGCTTCTCATGGGGGAAGGAGTTGATAATGCGATCGATCGTCGGCGCTGCGCCATTCGTATGCAAGGTGCCCATTACGAGAATACCCATTTCAGCTGCAGTAACCGCAATGCTGATCGTCTCCAGGTCGCGCATTTCGCCAACCAGCACGACGTCCGGGTCTTCGCGCATCGCTGAGTGCAATGCATCCGAGAAGCTCGCACTATGGCGACCCACCTCTCGTTGCGAAATCAGGCAACCCTTGCGATGGTGAACAAACTCAATCGGGTCCTCAATCGTCAGAATGTGTCCCTTAAGACGATTGTTAAGCTCATCGATCATGGCCGCCAGCGTCGTTGACTTACCGGAACCGGTTTTGCCGGTCACAAGAATCAACCCTTGAGATTGCCGACACAGATTGCGCACCGCGGTCGGCAGATTCAGGTCTTCGAGCGTCTGCGTCTTGGTGGGAATCGTCCGGAACACGGCGCCCATGCCATTGAGCTGGCGTAGTGCGTTGACCCGAAATCGAGCAAGGCCGGGTATTTCGTAGGCAAAGTCACAACTGTCGTTGGCTTCGAAGTCGCGTTGTATGGACGGCGACATGATTTCGTAAAGCGCATCGCTGACATGCGCTTGAGTCAGATCTGTGCCGCTCATTTCGCGCAGCTCGCCATGCACGCGCATGCGCGGTGGATCGCCAGCCATGAAGTGCAAATCAGAGCCGAGCGATTTCAGTGTTTCTTCAAGATAGGTATCGATCTTGCGGATTACGCGATTGGTCTCGGTCATCTGAACTACCCGCTCGCCATATCCAGCTTGGGTAACACACTCGTGTCAGTGACGAAGCGCTGGAATTTGCGCTTGTCATTGCAATAGCGAAACGCATCGTCCGGATCAATCTCGGACTTATTGATGGCCTCGAGCAGTGCCTGATCCATGGTTTGCATACCGACATCGCTGCCCGTCTGCAGTTGTGCGCTTATCTGATGCGTCTGGTCGCTCAGGATCAGGTTGGCAACCGCCTTGGTATTGACCAGGATCTCGTGCATGGCTTTGCGACCTTGCCCGCCCGGTGTCTTGACCAATACCTGAGTGACCACGGCCTTCAGGCTTTGCGAGAGGAAGCTCTTGGTCTGCTCGCGCAGCTCGCCCGGCAGTGCATCAATGATGCGGTCGATCGTCTTCACGGCCCCGGTCGTGTGCAACGTACCAAGCACCAGATGGCCGGTCTCGGCAGCGGTCATTGCCATTGAGATGGTTTCAATATCTCGCATTTCGCCAACCAGAATGACATCCGGATCTTGACGCATCGCACCGCGTACCCCGGCCGCGAAGCTCGGAATATGAGTGCCAAGCTCTCGCTGTACCACTTGGCTGCGCTGACTTGGATGGACGAATTCGATCGGGTCCTCGAGGCTGATGATGTTGAGGCTGCGCGTTTGATTCAGGTGATTGATCATCGCGGCCAGCGTGGTGGACTTGCCGGTACCCGTAGAACCGGTGACGAGCACCATGCCCTGGTGATAGTCACAGAACGTCTCTATGACGGGTGGCAGATCGAGACTCTTGAGCGTCGGGACTTGCGTTGGGATCGCGCGAAACACGGCGCCCACACCTGTGTCTTTTCGAAACAGGTTAACGCGAAACCGGCTTCCTTCTTCGGTGACGTATGAGAAATCAAGATCATTGCCGTTGGCGAACTTGTCCTGCTGTGACTTGGTCAGGATTTCTGCTACGTAATTGTTGAGTTCGGCATCGGTCAAATCGCGAAACTTGATCGGCATCAAGTCGCCGTTCATGCGCAGCATTGGCGGCACACCAACGGCAAGGTGCACATCGGAGCAACCTTGCGCAAGGCCCAGTTTTAGGAACGCATCTATTCGCGCCATAGTGTTCGCTTTCTTGTTGCCCTGTCATGGCCCCGCGCATGGGCAGGGCACCAGAGTGACTATCGGCCAGCGGCGCAGATTTCGCAAGTGCAGGGGGTTGCTGGCGGGTTTCCTGCCGGCGTATCTGTGAGCTGGCGCACAGTTTGCGCGCCAGCGGGTCAGATCTGAATGGCGTCCAGTGCCTCGCGGACTTCCATCATGGATTGTGGCCGTGCGGCCTTGTCGACCGTCATCAGCTTGGTAACCAGGGCTGCCAGATCGTCCGGGATCTTGTCGTTGAGCTCCTGGCAGTGTGCGGCCTTGCCTTGCACATGCTGGTACATGACCGACATGTGGTCGCCGCGGGTATACGGTGGTGAGCCAGTCACCATCTCATAGAGCATAACGCCCAGGCTGTAGATGTCAGCCGTCTCGTCCACCTTTTTGCCGAGAATTTGCTCGGGCGCCATGTATTTCGGTGATCCGATCACATAGCCCGTCTTGGTGAGCTGCGTATCACCACTTTTCGCGGCCGCGGCAACGCCGAAATCCACAATCTTGAGCAGTCCGGAGTCGTCAATCAGGATGTTGGCCGGTTTGAGGTCGCGATGAATGACGCCGGCATTGTGCGCGACGGTCATGCCCGTCGAGATGTCCCGCGCGAATCGCAGCGCCTTGTCGAACGGCATGGGTTTCTCTGCAGCGATCTCCGCGCCCAGCGTATGCGAGTCGAAATACTCCATCGAGATCGCGTAGTTGCCTTGAATGTGCAGGAAGTCATAAATGCGGATGACATTCGGGTGGGTAATGCGCCGTGAGAATTTCAGCTCGTGGACGAAGCGCTTCATCATCTCCTCATCGGAGGACACATTCGGGTTTAGGAACTTCAGAATCAGCTCTTCGCCGACGACCGTGTCTTCCATCAGCAATACCGTGCCGAATGCACCTTTACCAATGCGTTTCACATAGCGGTAGCGATTCTCCAGCATGTCGCCAGGCTCGAGCGTGGAGATATCCAGCGGCCCGGTTTCCGGCTGCGACTCGCGCACCACTTGTTGCACGTCGGCTTCGCTGATGAGCAGCGTTTGCGCTTGCCCTGCCGCCAGCTTCTCGGCTTTACGATCTTGCTCGCGAACCGCCTCCGAGAAGCGGGTTTGCAAGGTTTCCAGCGCAAGATCCGCAGCCTCGGCCAATTGTTGGTCGCCTGAACTTTGGATATTGACCAGTTGATCGCGCACCGCTTGAACGTCTTTCTCGCTGACCAGGTTGGCAATCGCTTTCATTGCCTCCACGCGAATTTCGCGTCCGCCCTGATTCATCATTGGCGAAATCTTCGCGGCAACCTGGCTGTCGCCGAGTTTGCCCAATGCCCTGATCACGGTGGGGTCTGATTTTTCGTTTTGGCCGAGCATGCCAGCCAATACCGGTACGGCGCGCGTGTCGCCAATCTCCGCGAGTGCATCGACCGCGCGCTCGCGCACCCACCAATCGTCGTCTTTGGTCGCCGCCATCAGGTGTTCCAGCGCTTGCGGATCCTTGGTGGCATTCAGGATCTCAATTGCGGCGCGGCGAATCTCCTGATCTTCGTCCTTGATGAGTTTCATGACAGCGCTCACGACGCGCGGCCCGCCAATATCGGCCAGCGCATCTGCGGCGCGTGCACGAACCCACCAGTCGTCGTCTCGCACAGCTTGTAACAGGTCTTTGATCGAGTCCGGTGTGCCAATCTCGTTCAACACTTCGACCGCAGCGCGTCGGCTGTATTCGTTTTCGTCCTTCAGCGCAGGAATCAGGTATTTGATGGTCTCGGGGTGATTGAGACGCACAACGACATCGACCGCCTTGTTTTGCACGTCAATGTCGGTATCGCGCAGCAGTGATGAAATCAGCTTGATGTTGCTCGCACCGTCCATGCGACCCAACGCGGTCAACGCCGACTGGCGGATCATCTTGTTGTTGCTCTTGAGCTGAGCTTCCAGTGCCGCGGCCACATCCTGACGATTGAACCGCGCCAGCAGGTCAATGATGTGGATACGGACCATCGGATCCTTGCCGGTCAGCCGTGCGAGCAAGTCGGGTACCTGCTCTTCGCGGATGATGCTGCCGATCATGCGGAACAGCACGGCCTGTTCGTTGGGTTCGAGATCGTACGCCTTGGAAAGCAGGGCCGGCACGCTCAAGCGTTCCTTGTGCGTGTTGACAACCTCGAGGACTGCCGGTGTTGAGATATCGTCGGCGTCCAGCAGTTTCAGCACGGCGCTTGGATCGAGCCGACTGCTGCTCGATAGTGCCCAGGCGGTGCCAGACACCACGCGTTGATCGCCGTCCGACAAGCCGGGGATGAATTGTTCGAGGTTCTTGCTATCGGCCAGCTCGCTGAGTATGTCTACCAGCACC
>JBCCCC010000104.1:0-11917 GCA_039033695.1 Pseudomonadota bacterium
CGCTCGCTGGCCTTAACGGCGACAGACTGCGACTCGCGTCGCGCTGATCGCGCTGCTCAATATCCCGCAAAAGGGCCGGCAGACTAACATCAATATTGTTGTCTTTCAACTGCTTATAGCGCCTCTCTGCGCGCTCCGCCGCGCTGGCCGTCAGGAAGATTTTGAGCGGTGCGCGAGGAAAAATCTCCGTGCCCATATCACGGCCATCGGCAACCAGCCCGGGTGACTGTGCGAAGGCAAGTTGGCGCGCGACCAGCGCTTCGCGAACGGCGGGCAACGCGGCAACCTGGGAAGCATATTCGCCACACGTCTCGCTGCGTACATCACTGGTGATGTCATGGCCAGCCAGCAGAATACGCTCGTTACCATCCATATTGTCGTCAAAAACTACCGGTAATTCAGCGGCTAGCGACGCAATCTTAATTTCTTCACTAATATCGACTCCCGCCCGAATGGCGGCCAATGCAGTAACCCGATACAGCGCACCAGAATCGAGCAAGTGCCAACCGAGGGTATCCGCTAACAGTCGGCAGATCGTCCCCTTGCCAGAACCACTTGGACCATCAATCGCGATAACAGGCACCTCATGCCGACCGCTGACATCAGTCATAGTGGGGCCTCAGGTCCATACCGCAACTATTCGCGAGATCGACGAAATTCGGGAACGAAGTCGCAATTTTATCGGCGTTTTCGATAATGATCGGCGCCTTTGCCATCGTGCCGGCGACCGCGAACGCCATCGCGACACGATGATCGCCATGGCTGTCGATTCGCCCCCCGTGTATAGCCCCGCCAGTGATTCGCACCCAATCCTCACCCTCCTCCAATTGCACACCCAGGCTTCGCATTGCGGTCGTCATGACGCCGATCCGGTCGCTTTCCTTGTGCCGTAGTTCCTCGAGGCCAGTGAAGGATGTGCAGCCATCCGCGAGCGCCGCCGCAATGAATAGCACCGGAAACTCGTCAATCGCCAGTGGCACGACATCGGGCCCAAACGAGCGAGCTTGCAAGGTCGAAGCGCCAACGCGCAAGTCGGCGACAGGCTCTGCGCCGCACTCCCGATGGGCGCTGGGACTGATGGTTGCACCCATGCGTGCCAGTACACTGAGCACGCCATCGCGGGTCGGATTTAAGCCGACGCCCGGCAGCGTGAGCGCGCTGCCAGGGACCACCGTGCCAGCTACCAGGAAAAATGCTGCCGACGATAAATCCGCAGGAACCTCAATGTCGATTGCCAATAGCCGTTCGGGTGGGCGCATCAAGACTCGGCCATTGCCATACTCGATATCCACGCCCATTGCCTGCAGCATGCGTTCGGTATGATCGCGACTAGGACCGGGCTCTGCTAGCCGTATTGGCTCGCTGGCATACAGTCCGGCGATGAGAAGTGCACTCTTTAGCTGAGCGCTCGCGATCGGCATGTCGTAGTGGAGCCCGTGCAGTGCCTCACTGGCACTGACCGAAAGCGGCGCGTGACCGTCAACGGTCGTCACTCTAGCACCCATCAATCCGAGCGGCTCCGTGATGCGACGCATTGGTCGCGTCGACAACGAGGCGTCGCCCACAAGCGCGCTTGGAAATGGCTGTGCCGCGAGCAATCCGCACAGCAAGCGCATTGCCGTACCCGAGTTGCCAAGGTCAATCGGGCTGCTCGGCGCATTCAATCCGTGCATGCCCACCCCGTGCACAGAGTACGCGCCGGCTTCGTGGCGCTCAATATTCACGCCCATGGCGTGCATGGCATCGCGGGTTGCCAGGCAGTCTTCGCCTTCGAGAAGGCCTTGGATACGGGTCGTGCCGTCGGCAATAGCACCAAACATCAGGCTTCTATGCGAAACAGATTTATCGCCCGGCAACCTAACCGCACCCGATAGCGGCGCACCGACCGGAGATGAACACAATGTGGCAACCATTACATGACCGCACGGGGGTACGCCCCGATCACACGACACATGGCCGCTGTTTCTTCCAGCGTAGCCAGCGCTTCGGCGACAGGCGCCTGCGACGGGTGGCCGTCAACGTCAATGAAGAATACGTAATCCCAGACACCACGCCGAGACGGCCTCGATTCAATGCGTGTCATGTTCACGCCTGCCTCAGACAACGGCAATAGCAATCGATACAGCGCACCTGCACCATCGGCCTGCTCGGCGGACACCAAGATTGCCGTCTTGTCATCGCCGCTCTCGGCCAGCAACTCGCGACCGAGCACCAGGAATCGTGTGGTGTTGTCCGCACGATCCTCAATGTTCTCTACCAGAATCTTGAGCTGATAGACGTCAGCTGCCGACTGGCCACCAATGGCAACGGTACCCGCCTCATCACGTGCGCGTCGCGCGCCCTCGGCATTGCTGCTGACGCCGATTAGCTCGGCTGATGGCAAGTACTCACGAAGCCACCCTCTGCACTGCGCGAGTGACTGCTGATGCGCACAAACGCGCTCGATGTTGCCCAGTGAATCGTCTTCGCCACCCATGAGGTGCTGTTCGATGCGCAGCTCAATCTCTCCACAGATCTTTAGCGGCGACACCATGAACATATCCAATGTGTTGTTAACCGTGCCCTCGGTCGAGTTTTCAATCGGTACAACGCCAAAGTCCGCATTGCCATTCTCGACTTCCTGAAACACCTCGTCGATGGTGGCGAAGGGTAAGTCACGCACGGAATGACCAAAGTGCTTGAGTGCAGCAGTCTGTGTGAATGTACCGGCTGGCCCCAGATACCCGATTTTCAATGGCTCTTGCTGAGCCAGGCACGCCGACATGATTTCGCGGAACAGCCGCACCATCTCTTCATCGGATAGCGGCCCCGCGTTGCGCTCGACAATGGCGCGCAGCACCTCCGCTTCGCGATCTGCTCGATAAAAACTGGCATTATTGTCGCTGCCACGCTTGGCGATGCCGACTTGCTGCGCCAATAGCGCGCGATCATTTATAAGTGACTGCAGTCGTTCGTCAATCGCGTCTATCTGAGCGCGTACGCTGCCAAGGTCGGTTGGTTTTTTACTCACGCCGATTTAATCCAAAGTGCATGCTATTCGCTGGCAGTGTGCTTGCGTGGCCAGCGTGAATCAACTGGCGCCGTCACTGACGACCAAGCACACGCACGCGCAGCACGCCCGCCACGGCTTGCAGCCGGGCCACAACCTCTGCGTCAATGGGCGCGTCCAGATCAACAATGGTGTAGGCAAGCTCGCCGCGAGACTTGTTTAACAGGTCCGCGATATTCAAGCCCGCATCAGCGAGAATGGTCGAAATCTGACCCACCATGTTCGGTACGTTCTGGTTGGCAACTGTCAGCCTCCAGGTGTCGTGCACACGCGGCATTCGCGCGATCGGAAAATTCACACTATGGCGGATATTGCCCTGCTCCAGATAGTCGCGAACCGTCTCCACGACCATCACAGCACAGTTTTGCTCGGCCTCCGCAGTAGACGCACCCAGGTGAGGCAGGTTAATAACCCGATCATGCCCCAGCGTCACTGCGTTCGGAAAATCCGTGACATAGCAAGCAAGCTCATCGTTTTGCACTGCCTTCACCGCCGCGGTGTCATCGACGATGCCGCCACGTGCCAGATTGATCAACACGGCAGACGACTTCATCGCCGCCAACTGTGGCCCGGAGATCAGGCCCTCAGTCGCCGCAACAAGCGGTACGTGCAGCGTCAGCATGTCGACCTCGCCTAGCATTTGCCCAAGACTCTCAGCCTCGGTAACGCCTGACGATAGTTGCCAGGCGCGTTGCACGGTCATATGCGGGTCATAGCCAATGACCTGCATGCCCAGCAGTAACGCGGCATTGCAGACTTCGACGCCGATCGCGCCAAGGCCTACGACACCCAGGGTTTTGCCGGGCAGCTCGAACCCTGCAAAACGCTTCTTGGCGGCCTCTACAGATTGCGCGATGTCGTTCGCCTCAGCATTCAACGAATCCGTATAGGCCATTGCGGGTTTCAGCTGACGCGCGCTCAAGAACAGGCTGGCGAGCACCAGTTCTTTGACCGCATTTGCATTCGCACCCGGCGCGTTGAATACCGGTACGCCGCGGGCGGACATCTCAGGCAAAGGAATATTGTTCGTCCCGGCACCGGCACGGGCAACGGCTTGTACGGATTCGGCAATCGGGTAATCGTGCAATTTGAATGACCGCAGCACTATCGCGTCGGGCTGATCTACGTGACTCCCGACCTCGTAGTCGTCCGCGGGGAACCGCTCCAGACCCTGCGACGAGATCGAATTGAGTGTTTGGATACGAGTCTTGGGCACGCGATACAACTTACGGACTAGCCTTCACGGCGTTCGAAATCCGCCATGAATGTCACCAGCGCATCGACGCCTTCCTGCGTCATCGCGTTGTAGAGACTGGCGCGCATGCCGCCGACCGACCGATGCCCCTTCAGTGACACAAGCCCCGCTTCACCAGCCTGCTCAAGAAACGCTTTGTCCAGCCCACTGTCGGCCAAAACGAATGGGACATTCATGCGCGATCGCGCTTGTCTGGCAACCGGGCAAGAATAGAATGAAGACTGATCAATGGCCGCATAAAGCGTTTCCGCCTTCTTCTGATTAATGCGGGCCATGGCAGCCAGCCCACCCTGTGACTGCAACCATTTGAAGGTCAGGCCCGCAAGATACCAGGCGAATGTGGGCGGCGTATTGCTCATCGAGCCAGCTGCCGCATGCGTCTGATACTGCATCATTGTCGGAATGTCGCCGCGACGCGGCCCCAACAGATCCTCACGAACAATAACCAGCGTCAACCCGGAAGGGCCGATGTTTTTCTGAGCCCCAGCATAAATCAAGCCATAGTCAGCCACATTGATCGGCCGGGACAAGATTGACGATGAAAAATCTGCCACCAGCGGCGCGCGAGACAACCCAATTGGCGTCGTGTGGTACTCGACACCGCCAATTGTCTCGTTAGGGGTGAAGTGCAGATACGCTGCGTCGTTGCTGAGCTGCCAAGTGTCAAACGGCGGAATATCGCAATACTTATACGCCGCACCATCGGCAGCCACATTGACGTTGGCGAAGCGGCTGGCCTCAGCGACAGCCTTCTTGCCCCAACTACCCGTGACGGCATAGTCGACCGAATCGCCCGGCGCGGCTAGATTGAGCACCGTCATCGCGAACTGCAGCGTAGCCCCACCCTGCAAGAACAAGACGCTGTAGTTGTCCGGTACAGACAATAACTGCCGAAGATCCTGCTCGGCTTCCGCCGCAATCTGCGTGAAATGCTCACCGCGATGGCTCATCTCCATGACCGACATACCACTATCGCGCCAGCCTGTGAGCTCCGACTGCGCTTGCGCCAAGACTGCCTGCGGCATGGTTGCCGGACCGGCGCTGAAGTTAAACACGCGTGTCATTCGGTCTCACTCCAAACGGATCGTTATTGGGCTGCTCATCAGTCCCGACCGGGAACCCACAATGCGCACGTTATAACGTCGGCTTGAACCGGGGTTATTCGTCATCGTCCGAATCAATGGCTTCGATCCGAGCCAAACCGGTCAACATGTCGCCTTTGTCCAGACGAATCAATGTAACGCCCTGAGTGTTTCGACCCAAGGTGGAGATGTCTGCTACCGGCGTGCGAACCAGTGTCCCGTTATGACTGATCAGCATGACCTCATCGTCGTCTGCGACCTGCAAGGCGCCAATGCATCGGCCGTTACGCGCGGACGTCTGAATGCCAATGACACCCAAGCCGCCGCGACCCTGAGCCGAGAAGTCGCCAACCAGCGTGCGCTTACCGTAGCCGTTTTCGGTGGCGACCAACAACGCCCCATCCCTGACAACCAGCATCGCTATGACCGCCTGCGAGTCCGCAACGCGAATGCCGCGCACACCCGCAGCACCGCGACCCATGGCGCGAACATCAGCCTCACGGAAACGGATCGCCTTGCCCGAATCCGCGAACAGCATCACGTGCTCATCCTGCTCGAGAATTGCTACATCGACGAGTTCATCGCCTTCGCGGATATCAATGGCAATGATGCCGTTTGTCCGCGGCCGCGAAAACGCTTCAAGCGATGTCTTTTTGACCGTGCCGCGCTCTGTCGCAAACAGTACGTACTTGTCGTCAGGGAAGTCGCGTGTTGGGACAACTGCGCTGATACGCTCGTCTGCCTCCAGCGGCAACAGGTTGACAATGGGCTTGCCGCGCGAGCCGCGCCCCGCTTGCGGTAACTGGTAGACCTTTAGCCAATAGACCTTGCCGTGACTTGAAAAGCACAGCAGCGTGTCATGTGTATTGGCAACGAAAAGGTTTTCGATGAAGTCCTCGTCCTTCATTCGCGTCGCCGAGCGTCCGCGGCCACCGCGTCGCTGCGCTTGATAGGCATCCAGCGGTTGTGCTTTGGCATAACCCGCGTGTGACAGCGTGACCACGACGTCTTCTTCGGGAATCAGATCTTCAATGGATAAATCAGAGTGGTCGGCAACGATCTCTGTACGCCGCTCGTCGGCGTACTTCTCACGGACGTCAACCAGCTCCTCACGGATCACCTCAAGCAAACGATCCGGGTTGGAAAGAATAATAGAATATTCCTTAATTTTACCCAGGATATCGCTGTATTCTTTGATAATTTTATCTTGCTCTAAACCGGTCAAACGATGCAACTTAAGCTCAAGAATCGCGTGCGCCTGATCCTCGGACAAGCGGTACATCGGCTGCTCGGCGCTGCCGCGCAGTCCGAAGGATTCATCCAGGCCATCCGGGCGCGTATCGATGCTGCCCGCTCTTGATAGCATCTCGGTAACCTGGCCTGGCGCCCAGTCTCGTGCCGTCAGGCGAACGCGTGCCTCTGCCGGCGACGGCGAGGCTTTGATCATCTCGATCACTTCATCGATGTTTGCCAGCGCGACCGCCTGTCCTTCCAACACGTGGGCGCGGGTGCGCGCTTTGCTCAACTCAAAAATCGTGCGGCGCGTAACGACTTCACGACGATGCGTGACAAATGCGGTCAATACGTCGTGCAGGTTCATCAAACGCGGCTGGCCGTTGCCCAACGCAACCATGTTGATACCGAACACGGTCTGCAGCGCCGTCTGCTTGTAGAGATTATTGAGCACTACCTCGCTGACCTCGCCGCGCTTTAGCTCAACGACGACTCGCATGCCGTCCTTGTCAGATTCGTCGCGCAGCCCACTGATCCCTTCCAGCTTCTTCTCGCGAACGAGTTCGGCAATCTTTTCGATCAGGCGCGCCTTGTTAATCTGAAACGGTAGCTCCGTGATGATCAGCGCCTCGCGCGACTTTCCATCGATGGGCTCGACATGGGTGCGCCCGCGAATGTAGACGCGCCCGCGGCCGGTTTTGTACGCTGAGTAAATACCCGCCGCGCCATTGATGATGCCGGCGGTCGGGAAGTCAGGCCCCGGCAAGAACTCCATGAGCCCGGCGACGTCGATGTCCGGCTGATCAATCAACGCTAACACCGCGTCGATCACCTCGCCCAAGTTATGCGGCGGAATGTTGGTCGCCATGCCGACGGCGATACCCGCAGACCCGTTCACCAGCAGATTGGGAATTCGGGTTGGCAACACCGACGGCTCGCGCTCCGAACCATCATAGTTCTCCGTGAAGTCGACCGTGTCCTTCTCGATATCTGCGAGCAGCTCTTGTGTGATGCGCGCCATGCGCACCTCTGTGTATCGCATCGCAGCAGCGGCATCGCCGTCGACCGAGCCGAAGTTGCCCTGGCCATCAATGAGCATGTATCTCAGCGAGAACGGTTGCGCCATGCGCACGATGGTGTCGTACACGGCGGAGTCTCCGTGCGGATGGTATTTACCGATCACATCACCAACCACGCGTGCGGACTTCTTATAAGGTTTGTTGTATTCGTTGCCGAGCTCCCGCATTGCGTATAGCACGCGCCGGTGTACCGGCTTGAGACCATCTCTGACGTCGGGCAAGGCACGACCAACGATGACGCTCATTGCGTAATCGAGATACGACTGGCGCATCTCGTCTTCAATGGTGATTGAGAGTAGTTCCTGGGCTATATCAGACATGTTTTAGTTGTGCTTTATGGGTAACTGGCGGTGAGCGTTAAACCGTAACGGCGCTGCCTTGCGCAGGTGCTCTTTGCGATCCATCAGGGCGCAGGCGACTGGCTTGTTTCACGGACATGTTTTAGGTCTAAAGGAAGATGCTTATTATCTTTATTCATCAAAGCTTTACGGGTCATTTAGAGAACCTGATTGAGCCGTGTATTTTGCCCCCTGTCGAACTCGAAATTATAGCACATTTGAGCCATCAGAGCGGCACACGCAAAGCGTCGTTGACGAGCCGGTTGAAGGCATCCTGAGGGCGCGCTTAATAGGGAACTACACACGCGTGTTTATGCACTGCGGGCAGAGCGGATCGGTATACTAGCCGGATGCAAGATTGTGACCTCATTATTGCGGCCGAATGGCTCGCACCTGTCGTGCCAACTGGCGTCGTTTATGCACGCGGCGCCGTCGCGGTTCGTGATGGTCGGGTACTCGCGGTTGGCGAGAAGACCAGCATTACCCGCGATTGGAACGCTCGCGAGACCGTTGAACGCCCCGGCTGCCTGCTCACACCTGGTCTGATCAATACCCATACACATGCAGCGATGACACTTATGCGCGGCGCAGCCGATGATGTACCGCTGGCCGAATGGCTGAGCCAGCATATCTGGCCGTTGGAGGGCGAGCATGTGAGCGCCGACATGGTTCGCGATGGTACGCGGCTGGCAATGGCCGAGATGATTCGCGGCGGCATCACCTGCTTTAATGACATGTATTTCTTTCCCGACACGGTTGCCGAGATGGCGAGCGCCGCCAGAATGCGAGCATCCGTCGGACTCATCGTGATCGACTTTGAAACCGTGTGGGCGCGTGACGCCAATGAGTATCTTGCCAAGGGCATGGCCGTGTACGATGAGTACGCGGGCAATCCGTTGATCACGTGTCAGTTTGCCCCGCACGCGCCATACAGTGTGAGCGACGCAACGCTGCGCCGCATTCATACGCTGGCTGATCAACTCGATATTGGTGTGCATATTCACCTGCACGAAACGACAGCCGAGTTGCGCGACTACCTGGACAACCATGGGCAGCGCCCGTTCGCACACCTGCAGGACATCGGCATGGTCAACGCCAACTTGCTAGCCGTGCATATGACCGCGCTGAGTGACGAGGAGATCGCGGCCGCTGGCGCGGCAGGCATTTCGGTCGCCCATTGCCCCGAGTCGAATCTCAAGCTTGCGAGTGGCATGGCCCCCGTCGCGAAGCTGTTAGCCGCCGGCGCCAATGTCGCGCTGGGTACAGACGGCGCCGCCAGCAACAATGACCTGGACCTGATTGGTGAGATGCGCACGGCCGCACTGCTTGGCAAGGGCGTCAGCGGTGACGCATCTGCGTTACCCGCAACCACGGTATTGGAGATGGCTACCATCAACGGCGCCCGCGCGCTGGGCCTCGAGGAGCACTGCGGTTCGATCGAGGCCGGCAAATGGGCCGACATAAGCTGCATCGATCTTCGTGGACTGCATACCACGCCGACTTACGATCCCGTCGCAGCGCTCGTATACTCTGCCAGTCGCACAGATGTTTGCGACGTATGGGTCGCAGGCAAACCGCTGCTCACCGATGGCGAGCTCACCACCATTGACGAGGCGGCTGTACGTGAGCGCACACAAGAATGGGCTGCGCGGATTCACAAGAGCATCAAGGCGAGATCATCATGATCCAGAGCGAAACAAACACACACGAGAACGTCGACCCCAGCGAGCTGGCGAGGTTCGATGCAGTCGCGTCGCGCTGGTGGGACCCCAAGGGCGAATTCCAGGCGTTACACAGGATTAACCCGCTGCGCGTGCGCTATGTCAACGAGCGCGCACCGCTTGCAGGCTGCCGGGTCCTGGATATCGGCTGCGGGGGCGGTTTGTTTGCTGAGAGTCTGGCCAGCGCCGGCGCGACCGTAACCGGTATCGATATGGCGGAAGCTTCACTGCAGGTCGCCCGATTGCATCTCGCCGAGAGTGACCTGGATGTAGAGTATTTGCTGGAGACCGCGGAACAGCATGCATTGGCGCGCGCGGGGCACTATGACATCGTCACGTGCTTGGAGATGCTCGAGCATGTGCCTGCGCCAGACAGCGTCATCGATGCTGCAGCCCAACTCGTCAAGCCAGGCGGCGATGTCGTGTTCTCTACGATCAACCGAACAGCCAAGGCGTTTGCGTTAGCGATTGTCGGTGCAGAGTACGTCTTGAATTGGGTACCGCGCGGCACGCACGAATTTCAAAAATTCCTCAAGCCCGCCGAGATTGACCGGGCCGCACGCCACAATGGGCTGACCTTGCAGTCATTGGACGGTCTTGAGTACGACCCGCTGGCCGACAAATTCTCAATGAGCAGCAACGTCGACGTGAACTACTTTGCGCACTACCAACGCGATGCGGGCTGACACCGCATGAGCACTGGGCGCGCAGTATTGTTCGACCTGGACGGCACGCTGGTTGACACCGCCGGTGACCTGGTCGCGGCGTTGTATGTTGCTTGCGACCGTTTCTCGATCGAAAGACCTGGCTACGATGATGCCAGGCGCGCAGTCGCCAACGGTGGTGCGGGACTTATCGCACTGGGTTTTCCGGACAGCGATGAGGCGCAGCGAAAAGCTGCACTGGAGATCCTGCTGACCCACTACGCCAGCAATATTGCCGACCGGTCGAGCCTCTACCCCGCCTTGCCGGAGCTCCTCGAGACCTTTAAACAACAACAGGTGCCCTGGGGCGTCGTAACCAATAAACCGGAGGCGCTAACCAGACCGCTGTTGGATGCGTTGTCGATCCAGCCGACACGTAATTGCATTGTCGGTGGCGACAGCCTGATGACGCGAAAACCTGACCCGGCGCCGCTTGTCTATGCCGCGGGGTTGTTGGGCGTCTTGCCGCATCATTGCATCTACGTTGGTGATCACAAGCGCGATATCGACGCCGCGCGCGCCGCGAACATGCGTACGATCGCTGCAGCCTATGGTTATGTGGCACATGACGACGACCCCAGCGATTGGGACGCTGACCATTGCGCGCAGGAGTCCGGCGCGCTGCAGCAACTATTAACGGATTGCGCGGTGCTCTTGGCGCCTGATTCGGTCCGCCACGCATGACACTAATCGAACTGATCGCGGCCCCCAATGTCTGGCCCTGGCTCATCGGATGCCTCGGCATTGGTATCTTCATGGGTATTGGTCTTGAGTGGTTGTTCTCGCGCCGCGCCACGCAAGAACGCGAGGTCGACATTGCGCGCCTGGAGCAACGTATTTCAGATCAGGAGGCTATCGCCGAGGAACGCGAGCAAATGATGGCGCTGGTCAGCAGCAAACTGACCGGCACGTTCACTGAACTCGCGCAACGAACGATGCAGACCAATAGCGAAACCTTCCTGCAACTGGCTGAGCAGAACCTCGGCGGGCGGCAGCAAAAAGCCGATAGCGCTCTCGCCGCGCGCGAAAAGGCTGTCGAAAACCTGGTGAAACCCATTCAGGAAGCGCTACAACGTAGCGAAAAACAAATCGCAGAGCTGGAGAAGGCGCGCAGCCAAGCCTATGGCGGCATCACCGAGCAGCTCACGAATATGCAACAAATGGCCGGGCAACTTCAGTCGGAGACGCGTAATCTCGTGTCGGCCTTGCGTCGACCCGAGGTTCGCGGCCAATGGGGCGAGATTACGTTGCGCCGGCTCGTCGAGATGGCAGGCATGGTCGAGCATTGCGACTTTGCCGAGCAGCCGACCGTGCGCTCAGACGACGGCGAATTGCTTCGGCCGGATTTGATCATCCGCATGCCAGATGATCGTGAGCTGGTGGTTGACGTAAAGACACCGCTGGATGCGTATCTGAATGCCGTTGAAGCCAGCGACGAAGACGCACGCAGCCGCCA
>JBCCCC010000105.1:0-11906 GCA_039033695.1 Pseudomonadota bacterium
GTCGACTGTTGTCGCCGGCGCTGAAGCCGCATTGGTTGTCGTCGCCAACGGCGAGCGAGGTTGAGTGACATACCAAATGCCAGCGGCAATCCCCAGCCCGGCGACGAGCCCGACCATCATGGCACCAAAGCTCGAATTGGATTTGCGCGCCTTTGTGCGCCGACGTTTTTTCGTGCGTGCCATTGCTTGGCCTACATGCTCTCGGGCGCGCTCACGCCCAGAATGGACAGCCCGTTACGCAGCACTTGCCGTGTTGCCGCGATCAGTGCGAGCCGCGCATTGCGGACCGCATCATCGTCAACAATCCACTTGTGGGCATTGTAGTAGCTGTGCAAATCCGTCGACAGCTCTCGCAGGTAATTGACCAACATGTGTGGTGCGCGTTTCTCTGCGGCCAGCGCGAGCGTCTCCGGGAAACGGTCCATACGGCTGATCAGTGCGGTCTCGTGAGTCTGGTCCAGACTGGCCAGTGCGGAAAGCCCAAGCTCACGATCCCACGTCAGCGACTGGTCCTCGAGTTGTCGGAACACGCTGGCAATTCGCGCATGTGCATACTGAATGTAGTACACCGGGTTGTCGTTGGATTGTGAGGTTGCAAGTTCCAAGTCGAAGTCCAGGTGCTGGTCATTGCTGCGCATGATGTAGAACAGCCGCGCGGCATCGTTACCTACTTCTTCACGCAGCTCGCGCAGCGGCACGAAATTTCCGGAGCGCGTACCCATCTGTATCTTCTCACCACCGCGATAGAGACTGACAAACTGCACCAACCGCACTTCCAGGCTGTCGCCCGGCTCGCCCATCGCGGTGAGCCCGGCGCGCACCCGCGCTACATAGCCGTGGTGGTCCGAGCCCAGTACGTCCAGCAGCAAGTCGAAGCCGCGCTGGCGCTTGTTCACGTGATAGGCGATGTCGGATGCAAAATAGGTTTTCTTGCCGTTGTCGCGCACTACCACACGGTCCTTCTCGTCGCCGTAATCTGTGGCTCGAAACCACAACGCGCCGCCTTTTTCGTACAACACATCATTACGCTTTAGTGTGTCCAACGCATCATCGATGGTGCCGTTATCCGCTAGACTTGCCTCAGAGAAAAACTGATCGGGATGTACACCAAAGCCCGCCAGATCATCGCGGATATCGTCCAAGATCGCGTCGGTCGCAAATTTGCGTAACACGCCAAATTGGTCGCCGAGCAATTGCTCTGCGTTGCCGACAAGCGCATCGATGTAGGTTTCTTTAGCGGCGTCCTCACCGTCTTGCGGCAGTCCGTCAACTAGGGCGTCGGCCGTGCAACCTGCACCATTGTTCTTCACAAGCCAGTTCCGCGCGATCTCGCGGATGTAATCGCCACGATAGCCAGCGGCAGGGAACGCAATATCGTTGCCCGCAAGTTCGATTGCCCGCAGCAATACGCTGACCGCCAGGATCTCCATTTGCCGGCCGGCATCGTTAACGTAGTACTCCTGTGCCACATCGTGTCCCGCAGCCTTGAGCAAGTTGGCCAAAGTTGCCCCGTAAGCCGCGTGACGACCGTGCCCAACGTGCAGTGGCCCGGTCGGATTGGCTGAAACGAATTCGACCAGGATGCGTTGTCCCGTCGCTTGCGGGCGATGCCCGAACTTATCGCCAGCCTCGAGCGCCTCTGCCACAACCGCCGTTGCGGTCTCGGTTTCCAAAAAGAAATTGATAAACCCAGGCCCGGCAATCGCCGTGTCGCGAATTGCGGTATTTTTCGGCAGTCGCGCCACAATGTCGTTGGCGATCTCGCGCGGGTTGCGCCCGAGCGGTTTTGCCAGTCGCATGGCAATGTTGCTGGCGAAATCACCGTGCGCCTGATCACGGGTGCGCTCAAGCTCCGGTACTGGCAGCTCCAGTTCTGGATGGGATGCCAGGTCGGGCAATTGGCGGAGCGCCTGCTGCAGCAGGCTGACGATTTGATCTTTCACTTAGAGCTTCCTCGGGCAGAGCGCGATTCTACAGTGCTTGCGTGGTCGATGGCAGGGGCGGGCGCGCTAGATTTCAGCTTGCGGATCGACATCCAGCGACCAACGCAGGTCGCCACGCATGCGTGTCGCGTCCAGGGACGCGGACAGCAAGCCAAGCTGCTGTTGCAATGCGGCTCGTGAGCTCGCGTGCAACAACAGTTGGAAGCGATATCGCCCGGCGCGCCGAGCCATGCTGGCTGGCGCCGGGCCAAGCGCCTCGATACCTGCATCGCGCAATGATTGTCGCGCGTTGTGCAAGAAGCCGAGCGCCAGCTGCTGATCCTTGGATGCCGCATGCAGTATCGCGATGTAGCTATATGGCGGCCAGGATGCTGCCTCGCGCTCGTCCAGTGCGCGTTCGGCAAATGCGTGGTAGCCCTGGGTTACCAGCGTTTGTAGGAGCGGATGATGTGCAAACGCACTCTGGATCAACACTTCGCCAGGTTGATCTGCGCGCCCGGCGCGCCCGGCGACTTGCACGACCGTCTGTGCAAGGCGTTCTGACGCTCGAAAGTCACTGGCGAAAAAGCCCTGATCGGCATTCAGGATAACAACCAGCGTGAGCCCCGGCAGGTGATGCCCCTTGGCGAGCATCTGCGTCCCAATCAGAATGCGGGTATCCCCGCGTTTGGCCGCTGCCAACTTCTTGTCCATGCTGCCGCGCGCCTGCGTCGTGTCGCTGTCAATGCGCGCGAGCGCGACATCCGCAAATTGCGCGCTGATGATCTCCTCAACGCGCTCCGTGCCCTCGCCAAGCGCACGCACCGGTGCTCCGCACGCCTCGCAACCTTTTGGCAGCGCTCGCCGTGCGCCACAGTGGTGGCATTGCAATTGCTGGCTGTGTGCGTGCATGGTCATATGGGCATCGCAGTGCTGGCAGTCAGCCATGCTGCCGCACTCAGTACAAATCACGGTTGGTGCATAACCTCGCCGATTGAGATACACCAAGACCTGGTTACCGGCGTCCAGATGCCGACGCATTGCGTCAATAACCGGTTGGCTTATGCCTTCCACGGCATTGAACCGGTTCATGTCGATTACTCGGATCGCTGGCGGTGCTGCATCGCCCGCCCGCTCATGCAGCTGATAGTGTTGGTAACGCCCTTGCAGCGCATTGTGCAACGACTCCAGGGATGGCGTGGCGCTGCCGAGCAATACTGGTACATTCAAAGATCGTGCCCGCCATACCGCCAGGTCGCGGGCATGGTAGCGAAACCCTTCGTGCTGCTTCAGCGATGGGTCATGCTCTTCATCAATAATGATTAAGCCGGGATTGTCCAGCGGCGTGAACACGGCAGAGCGCGTGCCAAGCACAATTTTTGCGTCGCCACGCACCGCGGCCAGCCAATTGCTGGCGCGTTCGGCATCCGGCAGGTTGCTGTGCAACATCGCAACCCGTTGCCCTAGGCGCCGGCTGAAGCGTTGCGCCAACTGCGGCGTCAAACCGATCTCGGGTACCAGAACCAACACCTGCTGTTGTTGTTGCAGACAAACACTGATGCGCTGCAGGTAGATCTCGGTTTTGCCACTGCCAGTCACGCCGTCGATCAGGCTGACGCTAAAGCCTGTGGTTGCTGCGTCCAGCGCAGACAATACGTTCGCCTGTTCGTGGGTCGGCTTAAGCGCACTCATGGGCGCTGCCACCTCGCGCCAGTCTGATTCGGGCTGACGCTGCGAGCGTTGTATCCAGCCGCGCTGCTCCAGTGTGCCGGCAACGCGGCGCCACCCTGGCAACTCGGCATTGAGTGTACCGGCGGTTAAGCCATCGTCCGCAGCGCAAAGCAGGCGAAGCAGCGCATACTGTTTGGGCGCTTTTTTGGCTAGCGTCTCGGATGCTTGGTCTGCGCCGCTGGTGGTCGCCTGCCAATACTCAACGGTGAGTTGTTCATCGCTCGCGCTGCGCAGTAACGGCGGCAACGCGCTCGCGACCACCTCCCCAATGGGTTGATGATAGTAGCGTGCCGCAAAATCCAGCAGCTCGAGGTCATGCACGGCAAAAAAAGGTTTTTCATCAATGCACGCGGTGATCTCACGTAGCGCACTGTCCGCAAGGTCGTTGCTGCCATTTGTCGGCCATATCAGGCCAACACGACTGCTGCGACCGAACGGCACGCGTACGCGGCAGCCGGGCGATGGCGACGGCATGTCGGGCGGAAGCAGATAGTCGAAAACGCGCCGCAACGGCACATCGATGGCCACTGACACACGCCGCGCGGCGCTATCTTGTTGTTTTTGCGTATGTTGTACCAAAGCCTGTGGATAAGTCTGTGGATGAGAATTTGAAATGCACGCTAATTGTGCACCGGATACTGTCCCAATGCTGCACTGGTTAAAGCGGGCTAATCACAAAACTGTTATAAAACAATGTTTTGTACTATTTTTTCAGTATCAGAATGGCCTCGTGATTCGTGTCACATTTCTGTGACGAAGCGTGTGTATAACTTACCAGCGATGGTGCTGAGCTGGCTCGGCCAGGGCCGGGAATCGCGATCATGGCAACAGCTTGGGCAGGGCGCGGAGCAGCAATGCGATGTCCAACGCTGCCCAACGTGGCCAAGTGTCGTTAAAGCATTGATTTTCGATGACGGTTCTGCAACCTTTGGCACTGTGGAGACCGGGCTCGCGTAAGCGCTGATGCAGGGTGATACCAGGATGACAGGCACGCCGACATTGTCGATTTCTCAGCAGGTTTTGCGCACTGACGTCGCAGGTATGCCGCTGGAATGGATCGACTACCGAGAAGCCGCCAGGCTGCATCACACCGGGCAGATTGCCTATACCTGTGGCACGACCTTGTATCGCATCCACGGCGGCTATAGTGCGCTGACCGGTGAGCGCAGTGTCATAGATGTGAATTCGATTATTGCGACGCAGGGCACGCATCATGGATTGGCGCAGAATCGCGACGCTTACGTGCCGCCACTGAACAATCGTACGTTGTTTAAGCGCGATGCCAATATTTGCCTGTATTGCGCGCAGCAGTTTCCCAATAGTGAGCTCACCCGCGATCACATCACGCCAATTTCGCAGCGCGGCGAGGATCGTTGGACTAACGTGGCCACAGCCTGTCGACGCTGCAACAATCACAAAGGCGGCCACACGCCAGAGCAAGCGGGTATGCAGCTCATTGCCATTCCATTCACGCCGACCTACGCCGAGTACATCTATCTAAAAGGCCGCCGTGTGCTCACTGATCAAATGGAATACCTGTTGGCGCACTTCCCGCGCTCCAGCCCTTTGCATAAACGCGTGCGTATCCACCTTGAGAATGGCGCGACCGCGCAACGTAGTGACTTCATCTGAGCCCCACGTGCGCCGGTGCTACAATCGGCGCCCATGGTCTACCTGATCGATGCCAGCGTCTATGTCTTCCGAGCGTGGTTCTCGGTACCCGATGATATGGTCGATGACGACGGTAACCCGACCAACGCGCTGTATGGCTTCACGCGATTCCTCGCGGACTTTCTCGAGTACGAGGCGCCGGCTCAAATAGCGGTAGCGTTCGACGAGAGCCTCGCGCAATCCTACCGAAATACGATCTACCCAGACTACAAGGCCAACCGCGACCCGGCGCCGCCCGAGCTTGATCGGCAATTCAAACAATGCCGTCGTATGGCACGTGCACTGGGCCTACGCGAGGCCGCCAGTGACTTGTACGAGGCCGACGACATCATCGGTACCTTGGCGATCGATGCGCGCAGTCATGGCGTACCGTGCACGATTGTCAGCCGCGACAAGGATTTGACCCAGCTATTGTCACCGGCAGATACGTTCTGGGATTTTGCCGGCAACAAGCGGCTTGGTTACGACGATATCCCACACGCTTTTGGGGTATTCCCAGAACAGATCGCCGATCTGCTGGCGCTGGCTGGCGATAGTGTCGATAACATACCGGGTGTGCCGGGCGTCGGGCGCAAAACGGCAGCGGCGCTTTTGAATCACTTTGGCAGCCTCGACGTGTTGTACGCAAACCTGGATCGCGTCGCCGAGGTGCCGGTGCGCGGTGCGGGCAAGCTAGGAGCGCGCCTGCATGAGCATCGCGACATTGCGATGATCTCTCGCGACCTTACGATTATTCCGACGGATGTGCCATTGACCTTCGATGCGACCGATTTGCACCGGCGCATGCCCGACCTGGGTGCACTCAATGCACTGTGTGACGAGGCGGGTTTTGGGCCGTCGTTTCGGCGCCAGGGCGAGCGCTTGTGCGACTTGCTTGAGTAATCGCGTTAGCGCGCCAGGCGGCTAATCCAGAAAGTCTTCCTGAAAGAAGGCGAACTCCAGCCCTTCCGGCGATACCAGCCGGCCAGCGCAACCGCGCAGCCCGATGCCACAAGGTTTGAGCGGTGCCCCGAGGTGATCCAGCGCCATGCCGAGTGCCGCGATATCATCAACTGCATAGCTCAGACGCGGCACGCGCCCCGTCGCCACTTCGCTGAGGCCAACCGGTAGCCCCGCCATTTCCAGGCGCATGTGTAGCTTCGGCTCTTCCTGCACACCGAGCGACTGCTGTGTCCACGGCGCCCAGAACTGTGCGCTTGCCAGCGCGTCACGCACTGGCAGTGTGTACTCCAGCAGGCGGCCAGGCAACGCCATCGAGATCTTCTCGCTGCTCGGCGAAAACGTGCGCGCCTCGATCAATCGCAATGCGTGATCATCGTGATCGACCAGGTCGACCTGGTTAAACGTGTCCTGGTCAATGCGCATGTTTTGCACGAACTCGTTGTCCGACCATTGCAGTGCCGTGTGCGCAAGGTCTGGCAGCACCAGCGTGACAGTTGGCCGCTCGACGTGTTGTGCATGCAAACCGATCGAGATTTGCGGCCCGGCGACCACGGCGTAACCATAGTCAAGTGCATCGCCCGTGGTCAGTTCTGTGAAGCCAAGCGTGTGGTAAAAATCCAGCGACGCAAGCAGGTCATCAGAGGCGACACTGATTTCCAGAAAACGCGCGGTCATTCGTTTGGTGAACGCTGTTCCAGCGCTTCGGCGCGGTGGGCACTATCCTGAATGTCGGCGTTAAGTGCTTGCAATTCCTTGTGCCAGCCAGCGGTGTGTTCAGCGACCAGATCACTGAGCATCGACAGTTGCGCGTCGCTGTCGTTCAAACATGGGATGTAGCGCATGTCTTTGCCGCCTGCCTCTATAAACAGGTCGCGATTTTCCATTGCGATCTCTTCCAGCGTCTCCAGGCAGTCGGCGGCGAAGCCCGGACAGATCACATCAATCTCGCCGACTTTTTCGGCGCCCCAGTCCTCGAGCATGTAGTCGGTGTACGGCATCAACCAGGGCTCGCGCCCGACGCGCGATTGAAAACTGACCGCCCATTGATCGTCAGACAACGACAGCGCATCGGCCACCATACGTGCTGTCTTCTGGCACTGGCAATGATAGGGGTCGCCAGCTCGGAAGTAGCGTTGCGGGATGCCATGAAACGAAAACAACAACCGCTCGCCACGACCATGCAGTTCCCAATGCTTGCGGACGCTGGCGACCAGCGCCTCAATAAACTCTGGCCGATCATGGTATTGGTTGATAAATCGTAGCTCGGGTACCCAGCGCTGGTTTGACAGCGCGCGCGTTACCGCATCAAAAACGGTACCTGTCGTTGTCGCAGAGTATTGCGGGTACAAGGGCAGCACGACCAATCGGCGCACGTTCGCCTCGCGCAGTTTCTCGAGTGCAGACGGGATCGACGGCTGGCCATATGACATGCCCAGCTGAATGCGAATATCGCTGCCCGTTGTCTCGGATACCTGGCGCGCCAAACCGTCAGCAATCTGCTGGCTGAACAACAGCAACGGAGACCCTTTATCGGTCCAGATCTTGCGATACGCGGCTGCTGACTTCGACGGCCGAATACGCAGAATGATCAGGTTCAGTATCAACCACCACAACCAACGCGGCTGCTCGACCACGCGGGGATCCCAGAGGAACTGCTTCAGGTAGCGTCGCACCGCGCTTGGCGACGGATCGTCCGGCGTGCCGAGATTGACGACCAGCAGGCCAATTGACTGCGGCTTGCCATGATCAAATTGTGAATCGCCGATGTAGCGGGCCATCTCGTGACTGTCCAAGCGCCAAAGGTGGCGCTACAGTAGCAACTGCGCATGCAAGAGGCCAGCGAATGGTCCGGACGTAAGGTAGACAGAAATGCAAGACAGACAAGACGACGAAGCAATGGCGGGGGCGCCCAGCAAATCGGAGCTGATCCACGACGCGATCGTTTTCCAGGTCAAGCTGCTGGTGGACGGCATACGCGATTTCGTCCTGATTCCCGTGTCGATAGGCGCTGCGTTGATCAGTTTGCTCAAACCGGGCGACGATGCCGGTACCGAGTTTTATGAGATTGTCGCGTTTGGTCGCACGACCGAGCACAAGATCAACCTGTTCTCGGCCGCCGATCGGATCGAGACGAAACCGGCCGCCGAAGACATGCCCGACTTGGACACCCTCGTCGGTGAGTTTGAGGCCTTCGTCAAGAAGGAATACGCAGGCGAGCGTTTTGACGCCGCGCGGGAACAAGTCAACAGATTTCGCGAGTCTGTACGTGATCGAAGGCAGACGGAAGCTGATAAGGGCGGCGACCTGTGAGCGAGCGCAGAGTTGCGCCGGACTGGGTCAAGGCAGCGCGCTCGCAGTGGGCCAATAGCAGCCGGCCGGCCGGCATTGTTAAACCTGGCCCTGGTCAGGAGTCCGTCTGGGACTATCCGCGCCCGCCGCGCCTTGAGCGCGTGCACAAGCGCGTGCGAGTGCAGTTTGGCGGGCGGGACATAGCAGACACCCTGCGTGCCATGCGCGTGTGTGAGACGGCGAGCCCGGCTACTTATTATGTGCCGCCCGAAGATGTCGACATGGACCGCCTTGAGCCATTGTCTCGCGGCAGCCTCTGCGAATGGAAAGGCGAGGCGAGCTATTTTGACGTTCATGCGGGCGGCAAATGCGCACCTGCGGCGGCGTGGTGCTACGCAAAGCCGTTCGAGGAGTTTGCGACAATCGCCGGCTGGTTGTCGTTCATGCCGGGTGCGATGGATGCCTGCTACGTTGGTGATGCTCGCGTGCAGGCCCAACCTGGCGGCTTTTATGGAGGTTGGATTACGCCTGACCTGACTGGCCCATTCAAGGGCGAACCGGGCACGGGGCACTGGTGATGCAGTACGTTGAATTTTTCTCGGGCTACGCTGTTATGGAGTTTGCTGCGATATGCCCGACTAGGGCGGTGTTCATGCCGACGGCCCTTGGGGTCGCCGAATGAGTGATGCGGCATGGCATGATCGTTGGCAGGACAACCGTATCGGTTTTCATGCCGATGCCGTCAATGCACATTTGATCGCGTATTGGCCGACGCTGGACATCGACGCGCAAACTCCGGTGTTTGTGCCGCTGGCTGGCAAGTCGTTGGACATGCTGTGGTTGCGCGACCAAGGTCACCCGGTCGTTGGCATTGAGTTGTCGCCGATCGCCGTGCGCGACTTTTTTGCCGAGGCCGATTTAGAGCCCAGCATTGAACAGGTTGGTGAGTTACAACGCTGGCATGCCAATGGCATCACGCTGTGGTGCGGCGATTACTTTGCGCTATGTGCGCAAAATATTGAAGGTGCGGCAGCGGTGTATGACCGCGCCGCGCTGATCGCGCTGCCACCGGACTTGCGCGACCGCTACATGCATCATTTGGCGCAACTACTGCCAGGCGGCAGTGCGGGGCTGCTGATTACGCTCGACTACCCACAGTCTGAAATGAAAGGCCCACCCTTCTCGGTGCCACAAGATGAGGTGCGGGCGCTGTGCGCGTCTCGTTTTGCGTGCAACAGTCTCGCCAGCATCGATGTGTTGCAACATGAGCCGCGTTTTCGCGAACGTGGTGTGACGCGCATGCAAGAGAAGGTTTTGCGGCTTTCGCGCCTGTGACACGTCGCGGTCGTTCGGACCTGAGATGAGACAATATATGCTTTGGCTTGGTCGCCGCCTAAGGTGATGCAGAGTGGACATATGTCGAACGAGGAAACTGGGCATGAGTATTGACACGTGGCTACTTCTTGAGGCTTCGATTCGATCAATGAAGGTGAAGCCAGTTTAGACACCGTGTAGTAGCGCTGAGCGTCCGCTCAAGGTCATTTTCCGTCGGGCACTACTTCGTCTGACGAATGGCCGTAAGCGAGCGGAGCGTCTTTTCTCGATAAAACCTGAATATGACTGTACTGTCGGGTCAATCGGTTCGCCGTATCGGAACGACACCCATGTAACGGTCATCGGAAGCGGGTTCTGGTTATAGAATTCAAGGACGAATATTTGTGTCAAGTCGAACCGCAAAATCGAATTTCGTCAGCTCATTGATACCTGTCGCTATCGTTGGGTTTGTCGCTACGGTGCTAGTCGTTGTCTGGCGTTCTTCTGGTACACCGATTCAGCACGATGCTATTGAACGGCCAGCGCAGATCGCTGAACCGACAAGCGAATCCTCGAGTACGCTCGGGTCAGCAGCGTCGATTGAACAGCCGGAAGCCAATTCCACCGAAGTGACCCAGTCGTCGGATTCGCTCCTCGCCGGTTTTCCGGATGTTGTTGTAGAGGTTAGAGAAGGTCATTCTCCGGACACTTCCACGCCACTGCGATTGCGATTGGAGGCGCTTCGACGTGCCGCTGAGTCGGGAGATGCCGATGCTGCTTTGGAGCTAGCAGGATCGCTTGTTGAATGCGCCGCGAGCCCGCGCAGCCCAGAAGAGCTCGAGGTACGGATCAACACGCTCTACCAGACTCGAAGAGTGCCGACCAATGCAGCGCCTATAGATGACTTGTATGGGGCCGTCGAGGATCTTCGAGACAACTATGAGTTTTGCGAAGGTATTACGCTCGACCAGGTATTGGATCACTTCATTTACATGAAGCTCGCCGCAGACAACGGTAACCTGGAGGCTAAGTCACGGCTTACCGGCTACGGCGCAATGCCTGAGGACGGCATCTTCGAGGCGCTAGATCGCGCGTGGCTTTCTAGGGAAGATAGGGCACGCGATGAACTGAAGCACAACTTCGATGCCGCAATCTCGGGCGATGCCGATGCGATTTTGACGTACGGCTCGTGGGCTTCCGAACCGATGTTTAACGTCGATCGAACGGAAGCACTGGCGTTTCAGCTTGCAGGGATCTATTTGAAGATGGCGGATGGCCAATTTGTGGCTCGTTATGAACAGGAACTGATGCGCTTGAGAGGGAGTACCTCAAAGAATGAAATGGATATCGCAATAGAGCGCGCCAAGCAGATTCTAACCGGCGAGAATTGCTGTTACCGCATCAAATAGTTATTGAACAGGGAGTGAATAGAATGAGCCGCTATCACGGGCCCGCCCAACGCCCATGCCCCATGCTCAGGCACATGTGACGTTGAACATCTTGCCGCCGCATGGGCTGCCGCGGCAAGTGCCAACCTACTAGTCGGTCAGACCATACAAGTAACCAACTTGATTACCAACGCCTCGGCACGGTTCCTTGTTACCGAAGTAATCGCGACGTCTCGAGAGTTACCGGCGCAAGCGGCGGTGGTGGAGGTGGCGCCGGTGGTGGCTCTACCGGCGGCGGTGGCAACCCCACTGATCCCAGCGCCTTCTTGATTGTCTGCGATCTAGGCAACGTGCCAACATGAACGTCGGGTTACCACAAGCGCCATTTGGTGCAGTGCGCGCGGGACCTGTAAAACGGTCTCGCACGTATGGCTCACTTGGACTCGATGCCATGGCCGCGATGGACGATACGGTGTTCGCTATTAAGAGACGGCATCGTTCGTCTCAAAAAAACCGCGTAATCGATAACTGCCAGTAGTCCTCGCGATCAAAAAGCAAGAGCGGGTCCGCGGGTGTATCGGCGCTGAACTGACGCGCCTCAAGTGCTACGCGCCAATCGTTGTTCAAGCGCCGTGATGCTTCGAGCGAC
>JBCCCC010000106.1:0-11596 GCA_039033695.1 Pseudomonadota bacterium
CGGCGAGCGCCGGAATCCTGCATACCACGCCAGTTCTTGAATGAGCTGTCGATCAACCGATAGGTCGGGATCGTCGTGATGGTCTTGTCCCAGTTCTGCACTTTGACTGTATGCAGCTGGACATCAATGACATCACCGTCGGCGCCGAATTGCGGCATCTCGATCCAATCACCGACGCGAATCATGTCTTGCGCAGTCAGCTGCACGCTGGCGACCAAAGACAAAATGGTGTCCTTGAAGACCAGCAGCACAATGGCGGTCATCGCGCCAAATCCGCTCAGCAAGAGCAGCGGCGAACGATCAATCAGCGTCGCGACAATCAGGATGCCGGCCAGCAACCACAAACCAATCTTGACGAGCTGGAAGAAGCCTTTTAGCGGCCGCGCGCGCGCCATTGGCTGCTTCTCATAGATGTCGTTGGCAGCCGTCAGCGCACCGGATATTGCAAGCGTCAACATCAGGATGATGTAGGAATGGGCGACATTGCGCAGCAGGGTTCGAATGCCGTCACTGATGTCAGGGATGAACCCGACGCCAACGAAAATGATCAGCGCTGGCAATACCTGAACGAGGCGACCAACGACATTGTGATCGACCAACTCGTCGTCCCAGGTAACTGACGTTCGCACGGCAATACCCTTCGCCACGCGCACGATGATCGATTTTGCGATGAAGTGAATGATCATGGCGGCCACGATCAGCAGCGCCAGCAAGGTCAGCGCGGGCAAGGTCGGATGTATGCTGCCGAGTTGCTCAATGTATGCCAGCACAGCCTGGCCGTTGTTGGTGTCATTCATGACAGCGCACCGGCACCATAGTCGGAACCCAATCGTGCTTCGGCGGCAGGTGCATGTTGACGCTCATGGTCACGATTGCTACTGGCCGATACGTGCGGGCTTGCCATTGATGGCGGGGAGGTCAAAGAACAGCGCATACCGATGTCTCGCAATAGAGGTGATGCAACCGCAAGATGATAGCAGCAGGCGACGCCTTTTGCGTGGCATGCATGAGCCGGGCGTTGCATGCATAATCTCAACTTGAATCGGATCGAGCTACCTGTATGTCAAAACCCGTTTGCATGATCACAGTCACATTGGTTTGTCTGCTTGCGTGTCTTGTTGCGATCGCACAGGATATCGATGGTGTCGTTGAACACCCGATGATCGAACGCTACCCCGGGCAAGTCATCGCCTGGCAGCACATCGAAAACTATCAGCCGTACAAGGTGGCGGTTGGCCCCGTCACAGGTTATCGCGCCATTGCGGACTGGATCGAGACGGAAGGTCGAGTTACGCGCACGTTCTATATGCTCGAGGGCGAGGAGCGGTCGTTTTCCGAGGTCTACAAGAATTACCTCGACGCCCTCAATGCCGAAGGCTTCGAGGTTCTGGGTCAGGGCATGTCGGCCGACCGCAAGGGCACGGCGATTGGCTCGCGACAGTGGATGGAAGTCACGTTCATCGCCAACCCGGCAACCAAGCCCGGCGCCGTCGGCACGATGTTCTCTGGTACCTCGTCTTCTGGCGGCGCTGGTGCCATCGTCGCAACCAAAGCGCGCGCGGCCGGCACGGCATACGTGCTCATCTATGTAGAACAGCATTCCCGGAACTATGTCGGCACGCTCATCGATATCATTGAAGTCGAGGCTGCCGAGACAGGCCTGATCGTGATCGATGCCGAGGCGCTGGGATCTGACATCGATGAGTATGGTCGCGTTGTACTTGACGGTATCCTGTTCGATTTTGACAAAGCGACATTGCAACCTGCATCAGAACCCGCGTTAGATGCGATCGCCGAGTATCTGAAGGCGAACCCCAATAAGCGCTTCTACGTCGTTGGCCATACTGACGCGAAAGGCACGTTTAGCTATAACGCCAAGTTATCGGCCGACCGTGCCCTGGCTGTCGCAGACGCACTCAAACAAGACAATGGCATCGCATCCGATCGACTGGAGCCGCACGGCGTCGGGCCACTTTCGCCGATATTCTCAAATAGCAGCGAGGCAGGCCAAGGCAAAAACCGGCGGGTCGAGCTGGTCGAACGATGACTGACTGCTTGCCGCTAAGGGAATGCGGCATGCTCAAAAAGCGCGCTCAAATATGCGGCTTGCTTGCAGCGGTTTTCGGGTCGCCAGTGTTCGGTGTGCCCGCCGGCTCCATGATGACAAGCTCGACCTCGCCATGTGCAATCGGGCAGTGCTGAACACCCTTGGGCACAACAAACATCTCGCCCGCGGACAACTCGACATCGCGGTCGGGCAGCTTGATCGTCATTCGCCCTTTCAGCACCAGAAACAGATCGTCGGTATCCGGGTGCGAGTGCCAATTGAACGCACCGCGCGCCTTGACGACCATCACATCATGGCCATTGAAACTGGACACAACACGAGGGGACCAATGCTCTGAAAAGGTGGCCAATTTTTCGTTGAGATTTACAGCGCTCATGAGTTCCCGTAGTGATGATGTGAAGAGAAAGCCCTTGAGATGCAGCACGAGCCGGCAAAGCGCCGGCCCGTGCTGAGATGAGGCAACCTAATCACGATCAGGTAGTGTGCGTTCGCCGTCACGAACGCGTTTATAGTACATCCAGCTGGTTTCGTTTTTGCGCGCATCGTCGAGCGGCGGCGGTGCGACATAGTCCGGATAGTGGTTGCGTATCTCGCCCTTCATGCGTTCGGACAGATCGTTCCAGCTATCGAGCTTGCGACCTGCTGCATGAACGTAGATACCGCCTTCGCGACCACCCATGTTCATCCATGGCAGCCAGCCGGAAATGCGAACCCAACCGACATGCGGGTAAGCGATGTCCTGATCCGCGTCCAATAGATCGCTGGCATCACCGAAGAAATTGAACATCTCGGTTGCATGGTAGACGCCACCAATTTCCTTTTGGAACTCGCCCGCCAATGGGTTCGGGTAGAACAAGGGCACCGTGGTCGTCTGGCGGTACAAATCACCTTCAATCACACCAGGCCAGCGGGCCGGGCTGCCGTCACGGCCCTTTTCGTATTGCGCGAAATTGACCGGATCGTTCGCCACATGCATAACCAGAACTTCCTCCCCCGTAAACGGGTTCTCCCACCGGTTCAGGACCTCGCCCGTCTTGGGGTCGAGATAGAGCATGATTTCGCGCGACACCATTTTGTAACCATCACCGCGTTTTGCATCGCTGACGCTACTGCAAGCACGCACATTCATACCTTCGATATCAAACAGATGTTTGTCGCGCTCGCCCATGCGTCGCGCATACAGCTTGCCATACCAGCTGTAGGTTGTTGCTTGACCATCAACGGTAGAACAACCAACCTTACGCGAGATGGTCATTGCATCCGCCGGTTTGCCGGGGTCAAGCTCAGCGAATGCCGGGCCACTCAGCAACACGGTGAGCAGTGTAGTCATTAACAACTTCATGGGGATCTCCTGGTCAGTTGCGCCCACGGCATGATTGCCGCGCGACGTTGAATAGCTAGGTCAATGGATTCACGATAGTTAAGTGTTTGATCGATCTCGTCGGCGCCAGCCAGCAGATTGCGCCGCAAACGTTCGGGCACAGTGAAGCCCCACTGACCGACACCGGCCATGCGCAGCTCGCTGTGTTCAAGATCGATAGTCAGTGGCTTGTCCTGACTGGCATCTGCAATGCTCTGGATCGTCGCGCGATCGAGCTTGAGCGGTAGCAAACCGTTTCGCCAGCAGTTCGACTCGAAGATTGCCCCGAATGACTCGGCCAGCACGGCCCGAATACCGAAGTCGGCCAACGCCCAAACCGCGTGTTCGCGTGACGACCCGCACCCAAAGTTACTGCCGGCAAGCAGAATTGAGGCGTTTTTATAGCGCGGCAGATTCAGTATGAAACCAGGGTTGGGATCATACGCACCAGCCTCACAATAGCGCCATCCCGCGAACAATGAACGGCCGAGACCGCGCCTTGACACACGACTCATCTCGCGCGACGGGATGATGGAGTCCGTATCGACGTTGTCGCGCAGTAACGGCGCGGCGATGCCTGTGTGCGTGGTAAACGGTTGCACGTCAGCCGACCTCGTCTAGCAGTTGCGCTGGCGCGGAGGCAATACGACCTGCTAACGCGCTGGCCGCAACTGTCACTGGGCTGGCCAAGTGGGTTCGCACACCCGGGCCCTGGCGACCTTCGAAATTTCTGTTAGTTGTGGAGATGACACGAGAGCCTGGCGCGAAACCGTCGCCGCCCGCATAAAAGCACAGCCCACAGCCCGATTCGTGCCACTCGAAACCTGCGTCAGTAAATACCTTGTCGAGGCCCTCTGCTTCGGCGGCCAGCCGCGTCTGCGTTGAACCGGGCACGCAGCGCGCCTGCACGTGCGCCGCAATACGCTTTCCTCGCAACAATGCAGCCGCAGCGCGCAAGTCCTCGAGCCGCGCATTTGTGCAAGAACCAATATAGGCGCCGTCAACGCGCAGGCCGTCCAGCGACTGACCAGCGTTCAGGCCCATATAGTCCAGCGCACGTTGCGCGCCAATGTCATTGCTCGCCGGTTTGATGCGCTCGCCCAATGGCAGCGTCTGCGCCGGACTGGTGCCCCAACTGACCATCGGCCGTAACGTATCGCAGTCGACCAGGATTTCGCTGTCAAACAGCGCGTCATCGTCGCTGACAAGCGTACGCCAGTACCGGGCCGCGGCGTCGAATTGATCGGCTGCCGGAGCCAACGGACGGCCACGCAGATAGTCGATTGTCGTTTCGTCAGGTGCCACCACACCGCTGAACGCCGAGAATTCCACGGCCATGTTGCACAGGGTGAAACGCTCGGCCATTGACATGCCGACAATAGCCGGCCCAGCAAATTCGATATGATAGCCGGCGCCGCCATTAGCTCCATGACGGGCAATTAAGGCCAGGATCAAGTCCTTCGCAGTTGCACCATGGCCAAGCTGACCGTCGCACCAGACGCGCATCGACTTTGGCACACGAATCCGCAATGTCTCAGTAGCCAGCGCATGCTCGCAATCACTAGTACCGATGCCCCACGCCAGCAGCCCGAGCGCGCCGAGTGTGCAGGTATGCGAATCCGGACACACCATAGTCAGGCCAGGCAACGCGATAGCCTGTTCTGCCGATACCAGGTGGCTGATCCCCTGCATCGGATCATTAATGTCGAACAGTCGTATGCCGGCGTCCGCAGCGGTATCACGCATTGCCGATACAAAGGCCGCGCCGTTGGGTACTGAGGTCGCATCGCCGCGACCTGGTAGGGTCGAGACAATATGATCCATGCAGGCAAAGACGTTGGCCGGGTTGGCGATCGCTCGATCGGCATCGGCCAGCGCGGACAATGCCAAGGCACCAGTGCGCTCGTGTAGCATCACCCGGTCAATCAACACCAATGCCGAGCCGTCTTTGAAACGTTCGACAAGGTGCATATCCAGCAGTTTTTCAAACAGCGTTTGAGACATAAAGGCGCGGTGTTCAGGACACAGTCAATATGTTATAAGTCTATAACATTATAGCAGCTATGGGATAACCGATAGGATGAGCAAGTCACTCAAAGAGCAGTTGCCGGTACTGGCACGCCACGAAGGCGTTTGGGACGGCTATTATCGCTATTACAATCTGGCCGGCGAGAAGACGGACGAGCACCGCTCGCGACTGTTATGCAGATTCCCGGATGACAACACCTACCACCAGACCAACCTGTATTTCTGGGCCGACGGCAAGACCGAGGTGCGCGACTTCCCGACCAAGGTCGAGGGTGGTCGGATGATTTTTTACACCGATATTGATGGATGGGCAGCAGATGAGCCGCTCGATACGCACAAGCGGACCGTGCTGCTGAACTGGAGCCGTCGCGACGACCCCAGCATCTTCTTGTATGAAATGATCCAGATCAGTGACTGCGGCAAGCACCGCGCGAGAGTATGGCAATGGTTTCGGGACAACAAGTTGTTCCAGCGTACGCTGGTTGATGAGCAACGGATCAGTGATGACTGGGCCGGCTACGACGACAAGCAGTTCAGCTACGCAGATATTGCAGCATTCGATTAACGCCACCAGTATCGCTTGACCCTTGCCGACCGGCAGCTTGCAGGGGCCAACGCGTGCGCTGGCAATTTCGCGCATTAAAAAAGCGCTCACCGTCTACACGGTGAGCGCTTTCTCTTACTGGAGCCGGCGGATGCCACCAGCCGCAATTGACGCTACGCGCTAGTGTAGCGAAATTGTCGTTGGCAATTCGAAGCCGTTCTCGGTGATGGTCAGCGTGACCGTCTCGCGATCAAAGATCTCACCGTACAGCTCTTGCATACGCTTGTTGTACTCCATGTTCTTCTCGAGATACTCCGCCGCGGCAGCCGCATCACCGTCTTCGTCGTCGGAGATCTCGATATCACCGAGCATCGATTGCTGCACGTCGGTCATCGCCTTGGCATAGCCAGCGAGATCGACTGAGAAACTCATCAATGCACGCTCGTCGGTTGCAGGTAATGCCGCAAGCGTCTCAACACGATCGTCGGCATCATCACCGGTGGCAATAGCCAGCAAGTCGTCAGACATTGCCGCGAACACCTGCTCAGGCGAGCCAGTCATCATCTCCGTTGGCAGCAGGGTCGCCTTGCCATCGTTACTCAGCTCCATCTGCGCCAGCTGCGGTACAAAAGTCTGGCCGAGCTGCACCAGCGCGTCGACGCTATCAAATGCCAGCAGCATACTGATATCGGCACCCGTCGGAATTGACGGGCTGGAGAAATCGAGATCACCCAGATCACCGATATCAAAGTAGAAGCCACGGAAGTTATTCACGATTGGCGGCACAGGCTGCATCGTCGCTTGTTGCGCCTGCATGGCCGCCATGTTGAGGTTCATGAGCTCCGGACACTCGTAGGGAGCATCAACCATTGCCGCGACCTTGTCTTCGACGAACCCGCGCAGACCTTTGACATCCAACGCCAGGCCCATCTTGAACAAACCGGTGCCAGGTGTCGTCAAACCAGGTACGGAACCTGCGACCGGCTGTAACGCAGTGGCCAGATCACTGCGCAGCTCCATGACCGGCAACAAGCTCATGCCAGACGCATCGAGCGCGGTGTAACCGAGTGTCAGCCGCGGGACAGCGCCAGCAATACTGCTGTACTCCGCACTACAAGTTTCACTGATTTGCGGCATTGGCGCACCGACGGCTTCCAGCATAGCCTGGTCGAGCCCGGTCGGACCGTCAATGACGGTCTTGGCAATGCGCTGCATGTCGATATAGCCAAGGCCGATATTCAAGTATTCATACTTAGAAGCCAATGCATCAAGATGGCCGGCATTGATAATCGACGCGTCAGGTTTGCTGTCACCCAGCAGCGTGCCGACATCGGTGTCGGCGAGCTTTGATGGCGCAATCGCGATAACGAGCATATCCTCATCGATGGCGAACATCAGCCGTACCGCACCCTCAAAGTCCGCGTAATCGTATTCCAATGAGCCGGCCTTCGCTGACTGAAGGTCCAGCTTGATCTCTTTGGCATAGTCAGCCAGTGCAGGACGGAATTTATCGGCGTCTTTCATCAGGATACGTGAGACTGGCATCAGGCCGTTGCCATAGAACACCGCTAGCGTGTCTTTGTCGAAACCAAAGCGATCGGCGAATCCTTCTTCGAACAAGCCGGCGCTGCTGCGCAGAAAGTCGATCAGTGCAGGCGGTGCGGAATCTTCGTCGTCAGAAACAGACTCGAGCATGTCGGCGGTATTACCTAACAGGTCTTTTGTCATCGGTAGGAGCTCTTCGAGCAAAGGCTCCATCTTCTTGGTGAACGCCTCAGGCGCGGGCTCAAGTGCAGCGAACACGTACGGGGTGTCGGCAGGCACATAAGCCAGCAGTTTCGCAGCACTGGAATCGGCGATATCGCCTGTAGCTTTATCTTTCTTGCCACACGCAACAACGAGTATCGTCATCGCGCAGATGACGACCAGGGTCAACAGTTTCTTCACAATTGGGCCTTTATTTAGGTATTAGAAGCGAGCTATCAGCCAGAAAGGATGCCGCAAATAGCCGGCAAAAACAGCAAACCACGCCACATTCTGGCATCAGGCGGGAAAACGACAGTAAATCACCCGGCCTGAAAATCAGTGGCCTGAACGTAGTTTAGTGAGTTGCAGAAAACAACTTTTATTATATAAAACAGCAATCTGTGACAACCGAACGTCGAGTTTACGAAGACCGGCGATGCCAGTATGCCGCAAGTAGCATTCGCGCTCGGCCGACCCGGGAATACTGCGCAAGCCCAGCTTACAGTATGGTTTCCATATGGTATCGAAACAAATCCGGGTTATAGAGCGCTGTGAGTTGATCTACCAACGCGCCGTCCGCGTTGTAAGAATGGCGGTAGAGCTTGAGCAGTGGTTTTCCTGAGCGAATGTTGAGCGCTTCGGCGACCTCCGGTGAGGCGGACACTGCGCTCAGGCTCTGCTCGACGCGCGCTATGTTGATCTTGTACATCTTGAATAGCTTCAGGCGGGCGTGTTGCTCGAGCTTGCGGCGGGTCAGGGTGCGATCAAAACCGCGTGACCAGGTTTGATAGTGTCCGAATGGCACGCCCTCTTTACTGCGCACACGTCGCGAGTAGCAAAGCTTGGTTTTCTCGTCAGTACCAAACAAATCACGCACGCGCGTCGAAGGAACCTCGAACGATAACTCAAGCACGGTGACGCTGGTGTCACGACCCATGTGATCGAGGCTGGCCATCAAATCCGTGAGGGGTGCACGGATCGTGTCCGGCTGGTAGCGATGCTCTACGAAAGTGCCTTTCCCACGATGACGAACGACCATGTTCTTGAGTGCGAGCTCGTCGAGCGCACGCCGTGCCGTGATTCGCGAAACCTCAAACGAGGCTGCCAGTTCCTTCTCGGACGGGATCTTGGTGCCATTCGGCAACCGACCGTCAGCAATTGAGTCATGGATGATGTTGTATACCTGGAAATACAACGGCGTTGGCGACGACGGGTCGACCGAACGGTGGCCAAGTTTTTCCAGAACATCTTCCATTAACTGACCTTTCGGTTGTGTGGATCAACGCCCAATTATACGCCGCTTGGGCTATGCGCGTCAGTGTATCCGAGGGGCGACACCGCAGCAGCAGCCTTACCAAACACGCTACAAATGTTAGTCATCGTCATGATGATGGTGGTGGTGACCGCTGCGATCTGCCTGCAAGAACCGCATGACCTGCTTGTTCAGCATATCCACTTGCGGATCGTCCAGGTACTCCGGGTGTTCAAAGTCATGAGGTGCCGCCGCGAGCTGACCACTGGGACCATGCGGGTGGTTGTGACCGCCTTCGGCTGCTACCCACTTGAACAGCTGGGGCCGCTGTCTGTACAGCATAGAAGCGGCGCGGTGCAGGTTCTCGTTCGGGTTTGTCCACGGATTGAAGTGAAAGTAATTGTGCAGCTTGGAATCCGTGCGCCCGATCGCAATACAGCCGAGCTTGCTGCGGAACGAGCCGTGGTTAATGTAGGGCGGCCTCCAGAAGTACCCGCCCGTGGGCAACTCACCGAATTGCATCATCCAGCTGGTGCCCCAGATGTGATAGCTCTCTTCGCCACAATCATGGTAGCTGATGTTGTCCTGCATGAATTCCGGCGTCATGCAATACAAGAACGTCATGGCCTCGGTCAGCGGGTCAAAGCGCAATAGCTTGATCATGCAGCCGGTGGCGACCGACGGAGATACGATCGAGCCGCCCGACCAGGGCGTGTCCTGATACGAGTTCAGCGAGATATAGCCTGCACGCAGCGCGAGGTCATGATGGTGGTCGGACTCTTCATAGTCTGGCTCGCTGTCGTTGTAGAACACGAGCGCCTCACAACCATCAGCGACGTTAATGGCGGGAATCGCGACGCCTGCCGGCACGAACATGTAGTGCCCCTCGCCGATGATGTCATCACCGACCTGCATCTCACCCCCGAGGACGAACATCTCCATGTCCGAGTACGAGAGCCCGGGTTTGCGAGCAAAGCCATTGTTGAAGCGCACTTTCAGCGAGCAAGCGCCCGTATCAGTATCCAGCGACAGCACTTTGTAGTCAGCACCCGTAAACCCAATGAGGCGGAATTTTTTATAGCCATCGTTCAGCTCAACGAATGGCTCAATATGTGGTCGTGGCATTGTGCTACCCCCCGCTACCAGACAACTTTCATGGCATCAGGACGATCCGGCTTTTTCGGCAGCTCGTCCTTACCAATAACGCGGCGCTGATCGCCGGTCATGTTGAAGCCCTTGGTCGAGACGATATGCAGAAACTCCTCATACCACTTTTCGCGCTCCGGGGTCAGCGCCTCCTGCTCCTCGACGATCGCCTGATACCGCAGCTGCTGGGCCGCGATTTCTTCCTCGAGCCATTCCGTCGCCTCTTTACCGCGCGCCGGCTTGTGCCGTTGTACGTTGTCGCCCATGGTTTCGCCCCCGAATCGCGTGACCTGTAAATGTATTAAGAATAGGACAATAGGACATATTCGGCAAGACAGCCGAATGGGTAGGTGATGTAACAATCTGTCGACAATCTTGGTCTTTCTGGATACGACCGACTATCAGGAAATACCGATATGCAAGGATCTCGCAGATTGCTGGCTGTACTCACATTGGCGCTACTACCGACCATTCTAGCGGCGCAGTCACCACCGGATGCGCCACCATTTACGCAACGTAGCCAGGCGGCTTGGCTTAATTCCGAACCACTGACGATGGCGGAGCTGCGTGGCCGAGTGCTGCTTGTGGACTTCTGGACCTTTGGCTGCTGGAACTGTTATCGGTCTTTTCCATGGCTTTTGTCACTCGAGCAGCGCCTTGCCGATGAAGCGTTTACCGTGATCAGCGTGCATAGCCCTGAGTTTGAGCACGAACACGACATAGGCAAAGTGCGTGAACAGGCAGCCAAGTTCGGGCTCACGCATCCGATCATGATCGACAATGATTTTGCATACTGGCAGGCGATGAATAATCGCTACTGGCCGACATACTATTTGATCGATGCGGAAGGCCGTATTCGCGACACGTTCATTGGTGAAACGCATGCTGGTCAGAAGCAGGCGCTCGCCATAGAAGCAAAACTCATCGCGCTCTTGAACGAAGCAAAGAAAGACGAAAACTAGCGCTATCCATGGACATGTGCAAATGCACGGATTATAATTTTTATGTGCACATGCAAAAGTCGCGGATATGCTGGATACACAACTCAACGATCTCAATGAAAGCGCAGTGCTCGGGCGCGCAGCAATGCGCGCCGCAGATAAGCTCGGCTTGTCGATGCAGCAATTGGCCATCATCGTTGGCCGGGACCGCACCAGCATCTCGCGTCGCGGCATCGAGCCGCATTCCAAATCCGGCGAACTCGCGCTGCTGCTGGTGCGTTGCTACCGGTCGCTCGCTGTGTTGGTCAACGACAACGGCGACCAGCTCCGGCACTGGATGCAAACGCAGAACCGGCATACAGGCGGCATCCCCGCTGAGCAGATTGAGAGCGTGAACGGGCTGGTTAGCGTGTGCGCTTATCTGGATGCCATTCGTGCCCGCGTATGATCGCGCCTTCTGGCAACGACTCACGGCCAAACTCAAGCCAGCGCCGCTCGGCGGCACGCTGAA
>JBCCCC010000107.1:0-11354 GCA_039033695.1 Pseudomonadota bacterium
GGGCCGTACGCGACCCGGGCAGGATATGCCGCCATAGGTGAGGCCATGGGTGGCATGCGTTACCTGGCGGGCTGGCCTGATCGTCCGCCGACACGCGCCGGCATTTCGATTGGCGACAGCCTTGCGGCGACATACGCCTGTCTGGGCGCGCTCGCAGCACTGCACCATCGTGAACGCACCGGCGAGGGCCAGGTGATTGATGCATCGATCTTTGAGTCCGTGCTGACCGTCATGGAGTCGACGATCCCCGAGTTTACGGTCAGTGACTATATCCGTGAGCGCACGGGATCGGCGCTGCCGAACATTGCGCCGTCCAATTTGTATGAGTGCAAAGATGGTTCATTTCTGATCGCGGCGAACCAGGATACGGTATTTGGACGCTTGTGTGATGCGATGCAGATGCCCGAGCTGGCCAGCAATGAGCGCTACGCCACGCATACCGCCCGAGGCGCCAACCAGGTTGAGCTCGACGAGATCATTGAACAATGGACACGCACGCTCAGCATGGACGAAATCGATACGCTCATGCAGGAACACGGCGTTCCTGCCGGCCGCATTTACCGCGCGCCGGATATGCTCGACGATCCGCACTTCTTGGCGCGCGATGCGATCATTAATGTCGACAGCGAGCGCTTCGACAACTTGAAGATGCAAAACGTCTTCCCCAAGATGTCCGCGACGCAGGGCCAGGTGCGCTGGCCAGGCCCACTCGAGCTAGGCGCACACAACGACGAGGTGTACGGCAAGCTGCTCGGCAAGAGCGAGGCCGAGCTCGCCGAGTTACGCGCGAAAGGCGTCATTTAGCTCGCCTGCCAGTGATCGCTGCAGTGCACGCCGACCTTTCGAGCGGTCGGCGTGCAGTTCTTTGACAACATCGAATTCATCGAGAATTCCTGATGATTTCAGTCATCTCCATCGTGTCGTAAAAAAACAACGAAGATAGTGTCATACGAAACTTTATAGTTTTCCGAGACATAACTTGTTTGGTCGCTTTTTTTCGTGTATCAAGAATCCAACTATGTATGCGGAAAACAACGTATAAGCATCATAGTATGTGTTCGGAGTCGGCTGTTATGTCGCTTTTCGGACGAAAAACCAAGTCATGAGAATGAACCGCGTCGCGGGGTGGAGAAAGAGTTTATGTCGTACAGAATACTAGGGCGGTCGATGCTTTGCGTGGCTGTTGCCAGCGCGTTAGGCGTGGCTGCAATACCAGCGCCAGCGTTGGCACAGGAGGAGGAGACGGTAATCGAAGAGATCGTAACGACGGGCTCACGTCGGGCTGCGCGATCTGCGTCTGACTCGCCGGTTCCCGTTGATGTGATTTCCGGTACCGAGTTCCAACAGAACTCGTCTTCGGATATTCAGGATTTGCTGAGAACAGCGGTACCCTCATTCGACGTAAACACGCAGCCAATCAGTGATGCGGCCACTATCGTCAGACCCGCCAACGTGCGTGGTTTGTCACCCGATAACGTGCTCGTGCTGGTCAATGGTAAGCGACGACACCGGGGTTCGGTTATCTCGTTTCTAGGCGGCGGTATCGCTGACGGTGCACAGGGCGTGGATATTTCGGCGATACCAGCGCTGGCATTGAAGCAGGTCGAGATTCTGCGTGATGGCGCGTCCTCGCAGTATGGTTCTGATGCGATCGCCGGTGTGATCAACTTTGTGTTGAAAGACTCCGCGGCAGGCGCGGACGTGATCGTCAATTATGGCTCAACGTTTGACGGTGACGGTGACAACTATCGCGTCGCCGGTAACATTGGATTGCCACTGGGCAATGCTGGGTTCATCAACCTTACGGGCGAACTCAACGACGTCGAAGGCACCGTGCGGTCTGTGGTACGCGATGATGTGCTCGCACTGATCGCCGCTGGCAACACTGCGGTGAGTGACTTCCAAACGATTAATACCTATACCGATGAAGTACCCCAGTATTGGGGCCAGCCGGATGTCAGTGACGATATCAAGTTGTTCTTCAACTCTGCCTACACGTTGAATGAGCGCGCCGAGTTGTATGCATTTGGTAACTACGGCGAGCGCACGGCTGAGGGCGGTTTCTTTTACCGCAACCCGACTAATCGCGGTGGCGTTTATCGTGGCGATTTGGTGGACCCGACTACCGGTGCGCTAGACCCGAACGGGGTCGCTTCGGTTCGCGTTGGTGACCTTGATGGTCTGGGTGTAGGCGGTGCTTGCCCAGCGGGTATTCCGCTGACCGGTACTGACGGGCTTATCATGGACCCGGATATTCTCGCGGATGTCATCGCTGACCCGAACTGCTTCTCGTTTGTTGAGACCATTCCTTCAGGTTTTGTGCCGCGGTTCGGCGGCGATAACACGGACATGGCAATTGCCGTCGGTTTGCGTGGTGACTTCAACATTGGCAGCGGCCTGACCTATGATTTCAGTGTTTCGCAAGGCTCGAACGAGACAGAGTTTTTCATCAAGAACACCATCAACGCTTCACTCGGGCCGGATACGCCACGGGACTTCGTGCCTGGCGGTCAGGAGCAAACCGAGACGATGATCAACGCTGATTTCTCTTACGGTCTTGATGTTGGCTTGGAATCGGATCTCAACGTCGCGTTCGGTACCGAGTATCGCAAGGAAGAGTTTGACCTGACCGCGGGTGATCCGGCCTCGTTCGCGCTGGGCCCACTGGCAGATCAAGGTTTCTCGTCCAGCTCAAACGGCTTCGGTGGTTTCCCGAACAGCTCGTCGAGCGATCAGGACAGTATTGCAGTCTATGTTGATCTCGAAGCAGACATCACAAGCGACCTGACATTGCAGGCAGCGGTGCGCTACGAGGACTTCAGCGAGTTCGGCGATACGACAGACTTCAAGCTCGCCGGTATCTACCACTTCACCGACACCTTTAGTGTGCGCGGCGCAGTGTCGACCGGTTTCCATGCGCCGACCGCTGGTCAGGCGAATATCACCAACGTGACCACGCAGAACGTCAACGGTGTATTGATCGACCAGGGCACGTTGCCTCTGTCTTCTGCCGCAGGCCAGCTAGCCGCCGACTTTATCGAGTCAGCGGGGAACGGTCGTCCGACCTTAGGGCCGGAGGATGCGTTTAACCTGTCTCTGGGCGTAGCGTTCGACATCGGTAACTCGACGTGGACCGTGGATCTGTACAGCATTGAGCTGGAAGATCGCGTTGCACTGGGCGCCAATGTTGACTTCCTTGACGCGTTGAATTTCGCTGGTGGCGGAACAACGTTTGCGACAGTGTCTGAAGCGTTGACTGGCCTTGATGCGTCGGGCGTGATCAACCGCCAGGACTTCATTGGCCTCGATGATTTGTCACAGTTCCGTTTCTTCTCAAACAGCTTCGATACAACGACGACAGGCATCGATCTGGTCGGTAACTTCGGATTTGCGTTGGGCAGCGGTGATTCGCAGATTACGATTGCTGCGAACTACAACAAGACGGAAGTAGACAGCGTTGGTGTCTTGAACCCGATTGATGCGGATCGCGTGAGCGCTCTTGAGGACTTGTTGCCGAACGTGAAGGGCAATGTGACCTGGACACATCAGATGGGTAGCTTCCGTACGCTGCTACGTGCCAACTACTACGGTGGTTGGGATGACACGGGCAATGGCGTTCCGGATATCAGTGCCGAGACGCTGATCGATGCCGAGGTGGCATATCAGGTCAACGACAGCATCGAGATTGTCGGTGGTATTGCTAACTTGTTCGATACCTTCCCTGATGAGAACCCAGGAGCCGGCGACCTCGGGCAACTCTATTCTGAGTCTAGCCCGTTCGGCTTCAATGGCGGTCAATGGTACCTGCGAGCGACAATGTCGTTCTAACATGACATTGTAAGCGGTATCCTTAGGATACCTCGCGTCAAGCAAAAAAGGCCCCGACCGTAAGGTTGGGGCCTTTTTTTGTACCGTCGCAGCCCTTAGTCTGCGCGCATGGTCTTGGTGTACCTGCAGCTGCGTCGATCTCGCAGCGTGCGTGTCAATTGAGGCACAGACTGGGCCCCAGCGTGGCGAGATCAGGCAGCCGCGTCGGCGCTTGCGGTCCCAATCTTGCGCGGTAGCCTCAGGTCGCTAATCAGGCGCAGCGTGGCCATCGACCGCAGAACGATCCAAGTGAGATCAAACTGCCACCATTTCAAACCGTGGCGGGCCGAGTAAGGGAATTTGTGATGATTGTTGTGCCAGCCTTCGCCGATGGCGAGTAGGCCAACCAACCAGTTATTGGTGCTGTCGTCGTTCGCATCGTACGGCTGTTGCCCCCAGCGGTGGCACACCGAGTTCACCATGAACGTCGCATGCCACAGCGCAACTGTGCTGATGAAGAAGCCCCAGACGAGCATCTGCAAACCGCTCGTACCGAGCCCAGGGTTGAGCACGTTAAGGACCCAGCCAAGTGTGAACATCGCGAGCATTTGCGCAACGATGATGGCTGCGTAGTGGCGCTGCAGGAATTTGATTTCGGGATACTTGTGCAGATCGCGTGAGTTCGCGCCGTTCTCCATAAACGATTCGGCCTGCATCATCCATCCGATGTGAGCGTTCCAAAATCCCTGGGTGCGCGGGGAATGTATGTCTTTGTCAGTCTCGGTGTAGCGATGGTGCGTACGATGATGCGATACCCACCAGATAGGGCCGCCTTGAACCGCCAGACTGCCGAATAGCGTCAGTGCGAACTGCACTGGCCTGCTGGCCTTGAACGAGCGATGTGCCAACATGCGGTGGAAGCCTGCGGTAATGCCAAATGCCCGGACAAGGTACATACCGAGTGCGACGAGCGCAGCGACAGGACTGACGCCAACCACAATCACACCGAGGCAGGCAATATGAAAGACGAGCATCGCAACCTTGACGTAATTGGCCTGACGGGTGGCGACACGCTGATGAGTGGTATCAGTCACAGAGCTACTCCTTTATTGCGCGGGAGACAGTAACAGAAAAGTGGGGTGTTTCGACAAAAAAGCCTAATCAGAATCAACGTATAGCTCATGTCGATATCTTCAAGTTGTGCTCGAATTGCGCGGCATCGCCGGCTACCATGGTCGCCGACAGGAGACATGCCACATGAGCCAGACAGATATCGCCGATTTCGAGCCCGTCCTCGCGGATGCAATGCGCCAGATAGCGCGACACGTTGAAAAGGAAGAGCGCGGAGAAACACGGGCGAGCGGCTACGCCCCATTGGGGGAAATACTCGAAACGCTGGATGTTGACGGCTGGATCGAGCGCGGCAATATGCGTCGCGGCTCGTTCAACGCGTTCTTTCAGGACTATCTGACGCATTCCGTGCAATTGCATCATCCATTACACATTGCCCACCAGGTATCTGTGCCTGACTATCCGGCTGCGCTGGCAGCCGCGATCAATGGCTTCACCAACAATCCGATGGCTATCTACGAAATGGGGCCGGCTGCTGCTGCGATTGAGTTCGCGGTCATCAACTGGATGCTTTCCAAAGTCGGTTGGGTACCCCAGCCCATGCATGCATCGGAAAGGGGCGGCGAGATCGGCCATGCGGCCGGAGTGCTGACCCACGGCGGCTCACTGGCAAATCTGACCTGTCTGTTGGCTGCGCGCGCGCGCTTCGCTGGCGATGCATGGCAACGTGGCGCACCAACGGATGCCGCCCTGCTGGTTCCGCCTGCATCACATTACTCGGTTGCCAGGGCGGTTGGCATTCTCGGGCTGGGTGTTGACAGCATTTATGAGTTGCCGGCCGACCGATTCGGCGTCGTACAGGCGAGCGATCTCAAGCAGGCAGTGCAGCGGGTTCATGGTGATGGCAGGCGCTGCATGACGATCATCGCCAACGCATGTGCAACGGCGACAGGGCTACATGATCCGTTGCGCGCGATCGGGGAGTTCTGCGAGCGAGAGAACATCTGGTTTCACGTTGATGCATGTCATGGCGCGAGTGCGCTGCTCAGCCCGGATCATCGGCATTATCTGGATGGCATTGAATTGGCTGATTCGATCGTCTGGGATACGCACAAGATGTTACAGGTGCCAGCACTGTGTGCCGCGGTGTTGTTTCGCGATGCACACAGTTTCGCCGATGCGTTCCAACAAGATGCTAGCTACCTGGCCTATGATCGCGACGTCGAGAGCTATGATTCTCTGCCGCGTGCCGTGGAGTGCACCAAGGCAGCGCTCGGCTTCAAGGTGTTCATGAATCTTGCCTGGCGAGGTGAGACAGCACTTGGCGAATACGTGAGCGATCGCTACCGTGCCGCGCACAGATTCTGGCAGCTAATTGCCAGTCAGCCGGGCTTTGAATGTCCGTATGAACCGGAGACCAACATTCTGTGCATTCGTTATGGCGATGATGACGCTATGCAGGACTGGATCCGAGATGAGCTGGTACGCACTGGGCAGGCACATATAACGTCGGCAGTGGTGGACGGTCGACGCTGGCTTCGATTAACGGTTATGAACAAGTTGACGGACGAGAGCACAATTCGCGAATTGCTTGCGCTAATCGAGCAAACGGCGCAGCGATACCGTGGCGTTTAGCACCCGCAGGACTATGATTGACTGCGTCTGGTCGCCCAAATAGGTCGTTTCGAACAGGGCTGTCGAAGTCCGCGCTTCAACGCAGGCTCGACCCGCGGACGCCCGACCCGGACATGATTGTGTCAAGCAGCGTTTACGCGAACTGTGCACTAGTGAGATGACGCTGATCGCGGTATCCTTGCGACTTGCCGGCCACGTGTGTGCCGGGGCTATTGGTGACGGGGGTCACACCAGTTTGCGATGGGTCCAGCTGTCGGTTGGCTTTTCGTGGCGTGCTACTGGCACGAGATGCGGTGTGTAGGTCCTGTTTCCGATGGCCATCAGGTGTTATGGGACAGGAGCAGGTATTGGCATTTTCGTTTCCGAACCTCGAAGAGCAACAAATGCGCCGTGCCGACAATTATCGGCAATGGAAAAGCGCGGCGATCCGCTACGATAAGAAACACCGCTACGATCGCTGGAAAAAGAAAGAGTATTCGTCGCGATACGATTTCGCAGCGATAAAGCTGCGCCTGGCGAAACTGCGTAAGCTGCGCGCAGCCAAAGACAATCACGGGCTGCTGTTTACGCTAAACGAAGGCGTGCATGGCAATCTCGATGGCATGGGCAGACCGGCCTTGTATCGCAAGGCGCGGTTTGGCACCAAGAAACTGATCACCGACTATGTGAATGAGGTGGTGCTGACACTGAACTACCTTGCCAGTGATCGCGTAGATGACATTGACTTCGAAGAGAAGCTCGATTTCTTCCAGCGTGCGAGCCACTGCTACGGTCGATCAGCACTGCTAATGAGCGGCGCCGGCAGTTTGCTTTACTATCATTTGGGGGTGGTCAAGGCACTGTGGAATGAAGGCATCCTGCCATCCATCATGTCAGGCTCAAGCGGTGGGGCATTCATTGCTGCGTTAGCCGGGACGCGCTCCAACAGCGAAATGGCCGACTTATTCGCACCCGATTTCCTTGAGGCCGAAGCGGCAAAGGAAGTAGAAGGGCCATTGTCACGCCTCGCCAGCTTCAAACCGCTGCGTATGAATGCCGATGAAGTGTGGCAGGCAATAGAGCGCCTGCTGCCGGACATGACCTTCCAGGAGGCCTACGAACATAGCGGTCGGCACATCAATATTTCAGTGGCGCCTGTCGAGCGACACCAGGCTTCAAGATTGCTAAATGCAATCAGCTCTCCGAATGTGATGGTGCGTGAAGCGGTGCTGGCTTCATGCGCCGTGCCCGGTGTGTATCCGCCCGTCAAGCTCGCCGCGCGCAACTCTGCTGGCGCACGCCAGCCGTATCTGAAGCGTCGTCGTTGGGTTGATGGTTCCGTCGCCGAGGACCTGCCGATCAAGCGTCTGTCTCGCTTATACGGTGTGAATCACTCGATCGTGAGCCAGACTAACCCGCTAGTGCTGCCATTCATCAGTGAATTCAAAGGTCGCCAGACAACCTGGGATATCCTAAGGGACACTGGGCTGCGTACGGTAAAAGACTGGTCTCTGGCGAGCGCGCGCTTAGTCCAAAAGCCGCTTGGCCAGCAGTTCTTTTTGAACCGGCTGATTAACACCTATGGTTCAGTGATCTCCCAGACGTATACTGGTGATATCAATATCCTTCCATCGACACGCAGCTTTAATCCGCTACGGCTGCTTGCGCCGCGCACGCAGCGTGAGATTCTTGACTTGGTGAAGATGGGCGAGCGTTCGACGTGGCCCGCCGTTGAGAAGATCCGCACGCAGACGCGCATTAGTCGCGCTTTGGACGTTATCCTCGAGCAATACGAAGACAGCCTAGTAAGCTTCGCCAAGAAACAGCAAATCATGCTGGATCGCTCTGCGTAGTTCCAGGCACCCTGGCCGGCACGGCGGAGAACAACTGTGCTCCTAGATGCACTCATCGTTTTGCTTGCACTGGCATTGTCGGGCGTCTTGCTCGCCAATCTGTTCCCTGCACGCACAATCGCGCTGGGGCTGGCAGTTGCGCGTCGTGTGTCGGGTCTGCAGCGCAAGCAGATTCTGGTCGACGATTTGCAATGGGCTTACCTCGACAACGACCGAAAAGAACGACCGACGATCCTCCTCGTGCATGGCTTCGGTGCCGACAAAGACAGCTGGATCCCATACGCACGTGCACTCGGGCATCGCTACCGGGTAATTGCGCCGGACTTGCCAGGCTTTGGTGAACATCTGCTGGATGACACGCTGGATTACACGCCACGCGCTCAGGCACAGCGGCTGGCCGCCCTGTGCAATGCACTGGGATTGGCATCGGTACACGTCGTTGGCAGTTCGATGGGCGGCTACGTGTCATTCTGGCTCGCACTGGATGCAGAAGAATTAGTCACTAGCCTGACATTGATGAATGCGGCCGGTGTCCTGGGAGCGCACGCGTCTCCAATGCAACTCGAGGTGGAGCAGGGTGGTAACCCGCTAGTCGTCGACACAATGCCAGGACTAAAACGCTTGCTTCGATCGATCGTGTACCGGCCGATGCACTTGCCGAGGTTTGTCTTGCGTTTTCTGCTGTCCGAGTATCGTCGCCGCGGTCCGTTACTCGACCGAATTTTCTGGGCTACTTTCGGCGCGCACCTGCAAGACAGGCTGATTGAGCGGCTAGCAACGCTCAAGGCGCCGACGCTTATTGTCTGGGGCGATCGCGATGCCATTATTGATGTTAGTTGCGCGCGCGCTATGCATGCCGCGATTCCGCGCAATGAGTTGCTGATTCTGTCAGACGTCGGTCACTGCCCAATGCTGGAAGCCCCTAAGGCAACAGCGAGCGCGCAGGCTCGCCTTATTGCGCATGCTGAGCGCGAACGGGCGAAGAACTCAGGCCTTTAGGCTGTCATTGCGCCACTTGCCCAGACTCGGTAGCTCAACATTCGCAAGCTGATCGATCAATGCTTCTGGACCGTCATCAGCAATGACCATGTCACGATGTGCGGCACGCACGAAACCATGCGCCGTTTGCGTATCGGCGAAGCTGAGCAGGCCGTCGTAAAAGCCATCGACATTGAGAAACCCTAACGGCTTGCTGTGAATGCCAAGCTGGGTCCAGGTGAGTGCCTCAAACGATTCGTCGAGGGTGCCGAAACCGCCAGGCATGGCAATAAATGCATCGGCAAGCTCCGCCATTCGGAGTTTGCGGCTGTGCATTGAGTCGACAACATGCAGCTCAGTGAGTCCGGTATGAGCGATTTCCTTGTCGCGCAGGGCGGCAGGTATAACACCGATCGCCGAGCCGCCTGCCGTTAGCGCCGCGTCAGCAATTTTGCCCATCAAACCTGACGATGAGCCGCCATAGATCAGCGAAATACGGCGTTCTGCCAGTGTTGTTCCCAGCAATGCGGCCGACGCGGCAAACGCCGGTGAGTCACCGTGGTTCGACCCGCAAAAGACGGCGATAGCACCTAGTGTCCTTTGCGCCAAGCTACCAGCACTTGTCGACAGCCACTGTGGCTGAGGTGACGCCTTTGACACCCGCCTGGGTCAGCGTCAAGTTGCCACACTTATCGCCTGTCTGAGAGCCTGTTGGCGTTGCGGTGATGGTGAAGGTTTGCTGTGCCAGGTTCGAGAGCGCCAGGTTGTAGTTGGTTGCGCCGCCTTCTTTCGGCGCACGTAGCAACGCCGAGCCTGCAATTACCGTTGTTATAGCGGTACCAGCTCTGTCCTGATCATAGCGACCATTTTCCGTGTAGAAGCGCTCCATGAACTGGGACAGCTCAAGCATCACCGCCTGGCCATCAGAGCGGTGCGCTTTGCGTACGCTCTCCCGATAGCTGGGAACAACCAGCGTGAACAGGATGCCGACAATCAACACGACCGTCATGAGCTCCACAAGGGTGAAGCCGCGTTGCTGATCGGCTCGTGGTATTTGGCGAGGTGCCTTATTCATTGATTAACTGCTCCCAAGAAAGACGACCGGCCAGCGTATTGTTACTGACATTAATCGTCCGCGTCTCAATGTTGCCGGTACTACCTGGTGTGTATTGCCGATCACCAAGGACAGATGACTGCCACGGCAGGCCCTCATTCGGGTTGAAGCGCTCTCCACCCGGGGCGTTCGTAATCGGGTTACCGCTGGCATCGGTCAATGTCGTATCGGCAACCAGGTCACCGTTGTTAACAACATTGTCGCGATTGAGGTCAAACGCCGGCTCATCCGGACGGCTGCCATCACAGATATCGACCGACATTAGCCAACCGCCGCCGCCGACGACGCAAGGGTCACCGGCATCAGGGATAATCGTATTGAAAAATGCAATTCCGCCGCGGACCAGGGGGTTTGAGACGACCCGTTCGCCCGCATCGGGCAAATCCATATACCACCCGAACTGCGTCAACGGGTCCATGGTGAAATCAGTCGGTACGCGAACGGCTGTCGTGTCGTAGCTCAATGATGGGTCGTTGGCAAACTGCTCGAGTAGGTCCACGCGCTCAAGCTCATCATCGCCACGATCCCAAATGCCATAGAATGTTTGTGTGCCGGAGGTCGTCTTATCGCCTTCGATCAAGTACTGGCCAGTACCAAACAGCACCATGACATCCGGTGAGACGCTATTGTCATACGGGCATCGCGCAAGAATCGGCTTGCTGGTGATCGGCTGGACGTCGCCTGCAGCGTTGATGGCCGTGAACAACGGTACTGGCGTGGAGCCATTAGTGTAGTCAACCTGCCATGCGTTGGTGTTTGAACTACTAAGATCAAAAGCCCACATGTTACCGTACAGATCGCCGGCGTACGCACGATCAGGCGTGCCGTTGCCATCCAGGTCAGCCAACTGTGGCGTACCCAGCCCATTGGCGGCGCCTGGCAATTCGATCTTGATGTAATCGCTGCCGAGCGTCCAC
>JBCCCC010000108.1:0-11277 GCA_039033695.1 Pseudomonadota bacterium
CGCTTGATAGGATCATCCTCGTCGTCGCCAAGCTCAATCAGCGCGATCGTGATCTGATTCCCTTGCACCACACCGTTGCGCTCGAGCGACACGGGCATTTGCGCGACGAGTGGCTTACGTGGTCGGGCATGGTGAGCGTCCAGGTAGGACGACATTGCGCTGTCACAAAGCTCAAGCAAGACATCGTTGACAGTCACACCGACGTGATCTGCGATCCATTGCAGACGCGACAGCGGTAGACGCGTCACCGCAACGCTTCGCTGACGAGTCAGTCGCGAGTTAAACGCAGTGCGTGGTGCGGTGAATGGAATTGGCAACTCTCGACCGCTTAGCCCGAGACCGCGTAACCCATGCAGGAAGCCGACCCGAGCTAACGCCGTCAAAGCCCAGGCGGCTCGCCCGGCTCGTCTCGCATTGCCGAACAGCCACTGCACAGCATTGCGTCGCGTGGCGCTCAGTTGACGCGGCTGAAGATTCCACAACGTTATCTCACGCAAGTCCCCCGGATCGTCACTCAACATCGCCGTGGCGACGCGCGACAGACTAATACCATCCATGTAGGCATGGTGCACTTTGAAGTAAAGCGCAAATCGATTCGGCAGCAAATGCTCGAAGAAGTAGATCTCCCAGAGTGGAATCGTCCTATCAAGCTTCTCGGCGTGGAGGATCGAGATGCGCTCAAGTAATGCATCGAGCGTGTGTGGCTCTGGCACCTGCTCGTGAAAAATATGGTCTGAGTAGTCGAAATCCTCGGCATAGCGCCATTCGGGCATACCCAGCAACGGCCTGTGAAGGCGCCGGTCAAATGGTGGCTCCGGCTCGCGGGCGGTCAGGCGCGCGACGAGTTGTGCAACAAAATCATCGGGTGCATCTTTTGGGAGCTTGAATACCTGCAGCCCCCCAACGTGTTTCGGACTGCTGTCCGTCTCGAACGCCAGAAATGCATAATCGAGTATCGGGATCTTTGACATCGCTCGCTCCGTCAGGCAACCGATTGCACAGGCGCTGCGGCATCTACGCCTGCCTGTTTCTCAATGCCAAGATAGCGGGCCAGCGAAGGCAGCAACGTCAACGCGCCCAACATGTTCCAAATGAACATGAAGGTCAGCAGCAATCCCATATCAGCCTGAAACTTGATCGGCGAGAAGATCCAGGTGCCGACGCCAATGGCCAACGTAAAGCCAGTGAAGGCAACGGCGAGGCCCGTCGTTTGCAGCGTACGGTAGTAGGCCTCTTGCAGACCGAACCCCTTGCGCAATTGCGCCTCGAGTTTGGCAAAGATATAGATGCCATAGTCCACACCGATACCGACACCCAGTGCGATCACCGGTAACGTCGCCACCTTCACGCCGATGCCCATCAGTGCCATGATCGCCTGCGCCAGCGCAGAAGTAAGCGCCAAAGGCAAAATAATGCACAAGACTGCGCGCCATGATCGGAAGGTCAGAAACACGAGAAGGCTGACAACACCATAGACCAGGGCCAACATCTGGTACTGCGCCTTGCCAATGACCATATTGGTTGCCGCCTCAACGCCAGCGTTACCGGCTGCCAGAACGAACTCAACACTATCGTCATTGTGTACGGTGGCAAACGCATCTGCGTGCTCGACGACAGTCCGCAATGTCTCTGCCTTGTGGTCATTCAGAAAAAGAATGACCGGCACCATACTGCAGTCGGTGTTGAGTAGCTGGCTGGGTACACGCGACAAAGAGTTGTTCAAGATGTATTGATTGCGGCTGAGCGAGTGCCATTTGGGGTTACCCTCATTCATCGCAGTGATCACCAACTTGGAATAGTCGACAACCGACATGACTGACTGAACGCCCGGCACGTCGCGCATAATCTGTTGAAATCGGTCGATCAATGACAAAGCAGCGTAGTCGGTACACCGCTGGGACTCGGTGCGCACCATAACCACGAAAACATCGGTACTGGTTGCGTAGTTCGCGGTCAGAAATGCATTGTCCTGGTTGTAGCGCGAGTCTGCGCGCAACTCTGGTGCGCCAGGATCGAGATCGCCAATTTTGAGCTGCATGCCCCAGGTCACGCCAAAAACGAATAGCGCAAGCGCAACGGCAATAGTTACCATGCCGCGCCGCGGCTCTGTGAATCGCGCAACCCACGGCCAGAGCTTGGATGGGTTGTCACGTCGACGGTCCAGGTAACGCATACAGCGTTTTGACAAGCCGGTATAGGACAGAATGACGGGCAACAGAACAAGATTCGTCACAATCAGCACCGCAATGCCGATACTCGCGGTCAGCGCCAGCTCCTGAATCACCGGAATATCAATGACCATCAAGGTCAGAAAGCCAATGCCATCGCTAACGAGCGCGACGATACCGGGCGCAAACAGCACGCGGAAGGTGCGGCGCGACGCCTGTTCGGCGGACGCGCCGTAATAACATCTCAGGCCAACGTTGTTGATTATTTGTACCGAGTGGCTCATGCCGATCGCAAAAATCAGAAACGGCACAAGCATCGAATACGGGTCAAGGCCAAAGCCTAGCGCATTGACCAAGCCTAGCTGCCAAACGACAGCAATCGTCGAACACACCAAAGGGATCAGCGTTGCGAAAACACATCGCGAGTAGACCGTTAGTAACAGCAACGTAATCCCGAATGCGATCGCGAAAAACATGCCGACCAGGATGGCGCCATCGATCAGATCACCGATGATCTTCGCAAAGCCCGTGATATGTATGCTGATCGTGTCAGACTGGTACTTGTCACGAATCAACGTTTCGAGATCGGTAGCAAACCGATGATAGTCGAGTGGCTCGCCTGTCTCCGGATTCTCGGCGGTCAGTGGCGCAATAATCGTCGCCGATTGGAAATTGTTGGCCACCAGCCTGCCGATCTGACCCGATCGCTCGACGTTGGCGCGAAGCTCGCGCAGCGACTCTGATGATCCGTCATAGCTTTGCGGTATCACGGCACCACCGCGAAAGCCCTCCTCTGTCACTTCGCTCCAACGAATGTTTGGCGTCCAGATGGACTCGAGGCCAGCACGATCGACACCGGTCACATAGAACACTTCGTCGGTGACCTGGCGCAGGGTATCCTGGAAGTCGGCGTCGAAGATGTCACCGTCGCGTGTTGCCACAACGATACGCACGGTATTGCCCAATGCAGACAAATCACTGCGATGCTGCAGAAAGTTCTTGATGTAGGGATGCGAAGTCGGGATCATTTTCTCGAAACTGGCATCCGGTTTCAGCTGTGCTGCCTGATAACCGAGCAATACAGTGAATAGCGTCAGGATAGCGACAACGATAGGGCGGTAGCCGAACAACAAGTGCTCGGCGAGTTGCTCAGCTTTGCCACCGCGATGGCCAGCCCGCGATTGATGACTATTGCGGCTCACCGACTCACCCCCGGCAACGCACGCACACCCTGAAAACCGCCAACCAGGATTGCACCATCGGCAGTGTGCGAGACCGCGCCCAGTGGGTCACGGGAAGCTGAGTCAACCAACTCGAAACTCGCACCTGTATCGCGGCTGACGAGCAACGTACCGCTAGCACCGGATAGCAAGATGTCGCCAGCTGGTGTTACATCGCCATCGAACAAGGTGGCACGGTGTTCGCTCGCGACAGGTTGCCAGCTTTGGCCAGCATCGATGGATAGAAAGATGCGCCCGCGTAGTCCAAACGTCACCAGTCGATCATCTGCTGCGGCGATCAAGCCAAACAACGACCCTTGATATTCAAACGGCACGATTTGCCAAGTTTCGCCGCGGTCAACCGAGCGGTACAGCGCGCCGGCCTCACCTACGAGCACCAGCGCGCCGGACGTGCTTCTCTTGAGTGAATAGAGGTGTTTGCGATCAGGGTTCTCGAGGCGCTGCGCAATGAGCGACCAGGTCTCGCCTGCATCGTCTGTCCGCAGAATCACACCATAGGCACCGTAGACGAATCCCGTGCTGTCATCGAGGAACGTTGCACCAAGCAGCGGTGACATCAGCCCACCGTCAGTAATGGCCTCGGCGTCCTCGAGATCAAACTGTGCATCTTCGAGCGCGAATGTCGCCTCCTCGAACGCCGGCGTATCGGCGGCCAACGCATCCAGCTGTTCGGACAACCGCGCGATCTTCTGCCGCGCGGCGTCGATTTGCAATGTCACAATGCGTCTGCCATCCAGCTTGAGCGCCCACGTATCGCCGCGATCTGTGCTCGCAAGCACCACACCATCATGACCAACGGCGATGAGTGAGTCAGCATCAATCGCGGTCACTGCTGTAAGCATGGCGGAGACTGGCACCTTTGCGTGCACCCAACTTGTGCCGCCGTCATCCGACAAAATAATGTGACCTTGCTCGCCGACGGCAACGATGCGCTGACCGATCCGCGCAATGTCCAGGATCAGTCGATTGGCCGCGTCTTCAGAGGCAATCGCAGGTTGATCGGTCGGGATTGCCGCGCCGCTGGCGTCGCACAGCACGACGGCTAACGTCGAGCCAACCCAACAGAGCGACCACGTCGACAGCTTGCGCACTAGCGCCGTCCAGCGCGTCGCAATGCGGCTGGCGTGTACTCCGAACTGGACGCGGGATAGCCCCACTCATAACTATAGCCCGACAGCTCGTTGTCCAGACCGATTGGCAAGTAGCGACCCGAGATCAAGTCATGCGAGACCTCGACACCGAACCAGGGCACCTTGACCTGGTAGTGCGTCATCGCATGCGCTTCCTTGACGCGCCACAGCTCACCGCGACCGTCATACAAGTCGGCAATTGCAATTTGCCATTGATCCTCATCGACATAGAACACGCGTTTGGCATAGACATGCCTTTGGCCGTCTTTAAGCGTGGCCTCAACTACCCAGACGCGGTGCAGTTCGTAACGCAGGTAATCCGGGTTCATGTGCCCCTTCGTCAGGATATCCCTGTACCTGAGCGATTTATCCAGTAATCGATAGGCGTTGTAGGGAATGTAGATTTCCTTCTTGCCAACGAGTGTCCAGTCGTAGCGATCCGGGGCACCGTTGAACATGTCCAGATCATCCGCTGTGCGCAGACCATCCGATGCGGTGCCGGGTCCATCGTAGGCGATATCCGGCGCGCGCCGTACGCGGCGCTGACCCGCGTTGTATACCCATGCCGCGCGGGGCTCAGCAACCTGATCGATGTTCTCGTGAACCAAAAGCACGTCGCCCTCCAGCCGCGCGGGCGCCTTGATCGTTTGCTTGTAATAGAACAGCCGATTAGGTGGTGAGCCCTCAAGCGCCCGTCCCCAGGTCAACTGGTCCTGGAACACCACCGGGCTGAATGCACCGTTAGCCTGCACCGGAATTTGTGTATAGGTGCGTCGCAAACTACCACCGCGATATCTAAGAATGTGATTCCAGATCACCTCCTGACCGCTCTCGGGAATCGGGAACGGGAAATCGGATTGCACATCGGTCAGGCCGTTACCGCCCCCGACCATCCGGGCCGTGACCGCTCCCGCTTTAACTTCGTCATACACCGATTGCGGAAACGCAGCACTGCGCCGTGTTTGGTAAACCGGCATCCGGAACGTGTCAGGATAGCGTCTCAGCAAGGCGAGCTGCCCTGGTGTGAGTTTGTCGGCGTATTGTTCGGCGTTCTCGGCAGTAATGGTAAACAACGGCGTATCGTCGGCGAACGGGTCGATCAGGGGATCGCCGGTTGTGTACCCTGCGGGCAGGGTTTCGATACCACCGGTCCAGGGCGGAATCGTGCCGTCGGCGTTACCCGCGCGCTGCGCACCAATCGGCGTCAACTCGTCGCCACCGAGACGCGCGGCTTGTTCTGGCGAAATTTCTGCCAGCGCACTCATGTACAACGACAACCCCAAAGCCAGTATCAAATGGTGAACTACTGTTCGTTGCATCAGAATGTCCTTACTGCTTGTGATTCAAAACTCTACGCTGACACTGAATGACAAGAAGTCACGGTCATTTTGCGTGTTCCAGTCGCTGCCGGAAAACGTGGTGTAGGCAAGGCTCGCGCTATAGCGATTCAGGTAATCCGCGTTCAAGCCAAGGCTAAGTGCCTTGCGGTCCTCTATGAAATTCGTATTCGGTGAGTAGCCGCTGACGTCATGTGACCAGGCTATGTTAGGCGTCAGGTTGATACCGGCAATGGCACTGTTGTAGGTGAGTGAGCCGCGCAATCGGTAGCCCCAGGATGTGTCCGTAACGAATCCGTCCAGGGTGCAGTTGCCTGGCGTCGTGTTCGGGGGATCAATCGTGACATTGATCGGGAATCCCGCAGGTGTCTGGTATCCCTGTTCGCAGGTCAGAAAGTCGCCCGGGATCGGGAGGCCCAGGGCCGTGACTGGGATCGGGTCGAACGCAACACCAAAGGTTGATGAACGGCCATAGCGCAGCTGGGACTGATCGGCGAGTGAGCCCACAAAATTGGCCCCCACCTCTGCAGCCAGCGAGAGGCGATCAGCGCCCAGCACCTGCTCAAAAAACTTGATTGCTGTGACCTGCGCCTGCGTGACAGACAACTCATCGAAACCTGCGACAAGACTGCCCGGGTCCGCGGCGAGCACGCGACGTGTCAATGGGCTGTAGGGCGCTTCACCAACAGCTGCTGCTAGCAGATCATTAGCGTTGAGTTGCACGGGCTGCTCGGGCCGGTAACTCAGCTCGCCGGATAGTGCGACACCGCCGAAGTTGGTCGCGAAGGTTGCGCCGTAGACTTTGATGTCCTCGGGAAACTCAACGGTATAGCTTGGGTTGCCACCAAGCGGGTTGCCTGGAATGAACGGCACGCCCGGCGGGCCGCCGCGAGCAACATTCGATGAGGTATTGCCACTGAAGAACGGCGAGCGACTGTGGTAGTTGACGTAAAAAAGGCCAAACTCCGAGCTGTTCCACTGCTCGATAAACATCCGCAGCGCAACACCGAACTGGCCAGCATCGTCAGCCTCGATATCGGGGTTACGGCTGATAAACAAGTTGCTCGCGATCACGGCCTGATCGGGTATCAAGTTGGTCAGCACCACCCCGTCACAGCCACCGGCCGCAACATCCAGATCCGAGAAATAGGTACCGCAGCCATCGATGACTGTCGGCTCCCACTCCAGTTGATAAAACAGGTCAACGCTGACCGCATCGGTCAGACCAAGCGACATCGAGAGCATATTAACCGGCAGTAGGCCTTCCTTGATTTCGGCGCCGGGTCGACGGAAGGCTGATACGTCCAACGGGTTGATGATGTTCAAACCGTTCTGAATGAAGGTACTCTCGCCCCAGCTCAGTACCTGGCGGCCCAATCGCACGTCCAAAGGCATGGTGTCGCCGAGCATGAAGTTGCCGTAAACGAACGCATCGAGCAGCTCCAGGCCCTTGGCTTTGGCAAAATCATCGAAGCCCGAGTCATCGAGCTTCTGGTTTGGCTCATAGTTATTCAGCAAGTTTCCGTGTGGCCGCCTGCCATTCTCGAGCTCCTGGTCATACCAGTATTTGATACGCATGAAGAACCCGGTGTTTTCGCCGCGCAGCTCGAGATCATGGGTACCTTTTAGAATCAGTGAATAGATATCACCGTCATCGAAGTTCAGGTTACCGTCGTCCGTGGTACCGGCTGATGCGCGGCCCATACCGCCGGAGTTGCCCGGTGTGATCAGTGCGAGGTCACGATCTTCGAGCCGCCAACTAGCGCCGAGCGACAGCTGCGAATTGAGTGTGACTTCAAGATCACCCAGCTTGAATTCGGCGGCCGGCGCATTTGTCCCGAGAGACAACGCGAACAGACTTACCAGTGCCAACCAGCGTTTCTCGCTGTGCCTCATGACGGCGACCCCCCCATTAGTAGCCATTGCATCTCAATCCAGCGCTGACAAGCGATGTAGCGCTGGTACAAGTTCACTATGCAGGAGGCAAAGTCAGACCGACACGGGGTACATCCGCAGTTGAACTACGGTAAACCCCTACAGAAAAACGGCGGGTGGGAGTTGCGTTAGACGTTGTTACCGATGGGGTTGCGCTGTGATCGAACGATGAAGAAAAACGCGATGCCAAGACCCGCGAAGTCCGCAAACGCACTGACGACGCCAAGTAACATGAACAGCGACCACAGTGAGTAAAACGCGAGAAACAACACGCACATGCTACGCGTGAGCTTACCGGCCCGAAAATAGCTGGCGGTGAACATCGCGAAGATCAATGTCATGAAGTTGTAGAAGACCGTATTGGCCGTAGCCAGGAAGTCGACAAACAAGAAGGCGTACTCATACTCCGTTATGGTGAGTGCGTCAGTTAGTCGCTGAAGACATCATTGAGGTACAAGGCCGTGCGCACGCCCGCTTGAGTCAGGCGCTTTTGCCAGATCGCCCGATGATTGTGAATGTAGTCCCAACGAATCTCACGATCGCCGCCCGGGTAGATCTCATCACGGATCGCCGCGCTCTCGTCAACCCAAGTGGCTGGATCCAGATCAGACCAGGCCTCGACTTCTGCCGGCGTGACACGCCGATTGAGCCACTCTGCCATCTCGCTAAAAGAAAGCTCCTCATGGCGCACCAGATCCGTGTCCCACACTCGATGCAGATTGGTCGGGTTGCCAAAGAAGGTCACTGCGTAGTCGTTACCGCCGCGATCAGTGCCATCGCCCGCATGCAGCGGTTGGTGGAGGTCCCCTATGATATGGACCAGGAAACGCAGCGCCAGCTGTTTGTCTTCCAGGCTTGCAGACTCATCACGCAGTGTCGCGCGGAACTGCTCCATGGCCGAGATTCCATCACCTTGCAGCGGCGCACCGACTTCACGGTATTTTTTGCCCTTCGGAATGGTGACGTAATGATAAGGCCCCGCCTCGCGTTGCCAGAACGCGTCCGGACTGGAACGCATAAAATCGGCCCAGCTCGACGACTCCGCAAGATCTTCAACACCCAGGATTGCCGCTATCTCAGCACGCGCCTGGTAAGACAAGTACTGCTCGGCAATTTGCCCGGTCACACGGTGACCGATCTTGCCCCAACCAAGTGCGACATGACTCGAACCCATTAGCAGTAACGTGGCAACGAAGCACAACGAAGTCTGTCGATAGATCATCATGAATTCCCTGCCTGGCAGTGCCAAAGGACTAGTCTAGCAACCTGCGTCGGCTGCATCGACGCTTTTTGAGACCACCGCACGAGCCCTGCGAAGCTCAGGTATTATTGACCGCTGAATTTACGGGGACTGCCACTATGAACATGATGGACATTTTCATCGATATCCTGCTATCGGCCGCCATCATCTTAGTCGTCGCCGGTATCGTCTACCTGACCCATCGACGGCTGGTGTCGGCGTTCGCCGAGAAACCCGACCAGCAGTTCCGGCGACAGATGATCACTGTTTCGCTGGTGCTGTTCGCGATCCTGGTCATTATCTTGTTGCTGCCCATTAGCAATGACACACGCGGACCTTTGCTGAGTTTGTTCGGTATCGTGCTTAGCGCCACGATCGCACTATCGTCGACGTCGCTGGTGGGCAATATCATGGCGGGCATCATGTTGCGCACGGTCGGCGCCTTCCGGCTGGGCGACTATATCCGCGTGGGTGAGTATTTCGGGCGAGTATCCGAGATGGATTTGCTGCATACCGAGATCCAGACCGAAGAGCGTGATCTTACGACCTTGCCAAACACCTACCTCGCAACCAACCCTGTCCGGGTCATGCGCTCGTCAGGCACGATCCTGTCGGTTGAGCTGTCACTTGGCTACGATGTATCGCGGCATACCATTGAGAAACTGCTACTGGAAGCGGGCAATCAATGCGAACTTGAGAGCCCGTTCGTGCAAATCCGCCACCTGGGAGACTACTCAGTCACCTATGCCATCGCCGGACTACTTACTGACGTCAAGAATGTCATTGCCAAGCGGCGTCAGTTGCGCGCAGCCACAATGGATGTACTGCACCGCGGCGGGATAGAAATCGCCTCGCCAGTCATTGCAACAACGCGCGCGTTTCATCCCGAGCATCAGTTCATCGCCGATGGTGATGACGGTGACAGTCAGTCGGATGAAAAACGCGAAGGCGTATCACCTGATACCTTGGTCTTCGACAAGGCCATTCAAGCCGAGAGCCTGGAGAAATTGAAAGAGCGGCAGAAACAACTGCGCTCACGCCTGAGTGAAATCAAAGCGACCGAAGCCGACGAGGAACTGCTGGCCGGTGAGCAAAAGTCCACGCAGGAGAAACTGGAGCGGCTCAACACGATCATCGAGCGACGCGAGAATGCCATCAAGGATGAATAAGCTGGCAGCAGCCTAGAATTTCTCCGGTCGTAGCACGTCGACGTCCGACAGGTACATGATCATCGCGTAATCGCGATAATAGTGCTCACGCAGGTGGTCGGCAATGCTCTCAGCAGTCGCTTGCTCACAAACCACGTCAATGCGGATATTGCTGCTAATCGACCAACCGGCACCACGCACGCCACGGCTGCCTTTGCCACGCGCGTCCGTAATGGTATAGCCGGTAGCGCCCAGGTCACGCAGTACCTCACACATGCGCTCCTCGAGCGCTGTCTCGGTGATGATCGTCATGAGTTTTATCGAATGTGGATGCATATCAGCCGATGACTCCATTGTGTAGCGCTGTAGCGATTGCAATATACAGCGGGATACCGACAAAAATATTAAACGGGAATGTAACGCCCAGCGAGGCCGTCAGCGACAGCGCCGGATTTGCGGATGGCAGCGCAATTCGCATCGCCGCCGGTGCTGCAATATAGGAACAGCTGCCAGCAAGCACGGCGAGCAATACGGTCCCGCCAAGCGACAACCCCATCCACCAACCGAGCACAGCGCCAATGGTCGCAAACGGTGTCGGAATCGCCAGCGCGAAAACAACCACGGCAAAGCCGTTGGACTTGAGAGAACGAGCTTGACTTGCAGCGATGAGCCCCATTTCCAGCAGGAATAGCGCGAGCACGCCTTTGAACAGATCGAAAAACAGCGGCTCCAGCGGAGCAAGATTCGCCGGCCCAGCGATCCAACCGATAAATAGACCGCCAAGCAGCAAGACGATGCTCTTGCCCAGAAACACCTCGTGCAAGAGCTCGCCCCAACGCGTATCTCGACTGATGCCACGCGCAAGCATGATACCGACCATGATTGCGGGCATTTCCAGCAGCACCAGAAACAATGGCATATGCGCCTCAAAGCTGATACCAGCGGTATTCAAAAACGCAACGCCGACGGCATAAGTGGCAACGCTGACGGATCCGTAGTGAGCAGCAATCGATGCAGCATCCACGCGCGGGACGCGTGCAATGTAGAGCAAAATTGGAAACGCAAGCAGCGGAAGTGC
>JBCCCC010000109.1:0-11268 GCA_039033695.1 Pseudomonadota bacterium
AAGAGATTTGTGCAGGTGATCCAGCAAGGATGTATCTTCAGTGAAGCCTAACAAGACGTTGCAGCTGACGCTTGACCCTGCCGCAGCTACGGCTATCACCTTCGCAGCGTCAGCCTCAAGCGCAGCTGAACTTGGGCGTTAGGTCGTTTTTATGTGTTTCGTTAGTGGTGATCTCATTCTGCGCTTCCTATTGCCGGTAGTGGCTGCTTTCGCTGGAGCATTTGCCGCATTTGCGTTGGAGAACCATCGTCGCAAAAGGCAAACATTGTTGAGCGAAAAGGAGTCCGCAAATCGAACGCTATTCGTCCTGTCGCGACTCGTAAATGATCTTGGTGCGTTTCGACAACAGTACATTGACCCTCTTCGGGATGACCCGGACCGTTCGCTAAAAATCCGAGCAAAAATGAAAGCAGAGAATCCGACTCTTCGTATAGACGTCCGAGAAATGTCATTCCTTGTCAGAGACAAACAGCCTGAATTATTGATGAAAATTCTTATCCAAGAAGACCGCTATATGGCTGTCAATACGATTGTCGATTCACGATCAGAAATGCATCTTCGTGAGGTTCAGCCTCGACTCGAAGGAGCTGGTTTGACTTTTGGTCAGCCGATGGATCGGAAAACTGTTGAGGATGCGCTCGGACCTCGAATTCTGATTAGTATGGAGAACATGACGGTCGAGATGATCGAACTGCTCGACGGAACTATTACAAGCATTCGGCGAACGTCAGAGGAACTATGGAGCCATATGAAATCAAGATTTCCAGATGATGCCTTCATAACTATTGGGGCTGAGATCAAGAGTGAAGTATGAGGCCGTCACGACCTAACAAGTCATTGCAGCTGACACTTGACGCTGCCGAGCCCATGGCTTTCGCCAGAAACACGATAGCCTAGCTCGGAGCCGAGCTTTGACGTTATTGAATGGATGACTGACGATGCGCGGACTTCATGACTGGAGCGATATCGAGGCGGAGCTGCGTTTTCTCTCTACGGAGGAAGGCGGACGCAATGGTTATGCGGACTCAGGATATCAGCCACAGTTCTACCATCAAGGACAGGACTGGATCTCTGTCGTCGTCTCCGCAGAGCATGTGAGAATGTATCCAGGGTCGGAGCACAAAGTGTCGATTTCGTTTCTCAGCCCGCACCTGATTGTCGACTGTTTGGCTGTCGGGGATGAATTTGCGCTCAGAGAGGGCAACAAGGTTGTCGCGCGAGGTATCGTTTTGAAGATCGTTGACCTCAAACAATCCGCGGAACGAGAAATTGTTAATAGCCAGCCCATATAGCGTCAGGTCCGTTAACGCTGTGCTGCCGGCGAGCCTTGTCACTGCAAGGACGTATCTTATTCAGTCGTCGCTTGCCCTACCGCGCCTTCTTCTTCGGCATATACAGATCGGTAATGGTGCCTTCGTAAGCCTCCGCCGTCAGGCCAACCGTCTCTGACAAGGTCGGGTGCGGATGGATGGTCAGGCCAAGGTCTTCTGCATCCGCATCCATTTCGATGGCAAAGCCGATCTCGGCGATCAGATCGCCAGCGCTGGAACCAACGATACCGCCACCGAGTACGCGGCCGGTACTCTCATCAAACAGAATCTTCGTAATGCCCTCGTCGCGACCCATAGCCAGTGAGCGACCGCTGGCTGCCCACGGGAATGCGGCTTTGCCGTATTTGATGCCGTCGCGCTTGGCGTCTGTTTCCGTCAGGCCGACCCATGCCACTTCGGGGTCGGTATAGGCCACGGATGGAATCACGCGCGCATCAAAGAAGCGCTTCTCACCGCAAGCCACCTCGGCGGCCACGTGCCCTTCGTGCGTGGCTTTGTGTGCCAGCATCGGCTGGCCGACGATATCGCCAATCGCAAAGATGTGTTCTACGTTGGTACGCATTTGTTTATCAACAGCGATCTGCCCGCGCTCGTCGACGTTAACGCCAGCCGCCTCTGCGCCGATCTTGTCACCGTTCGCACGGCGACCAACAGCGACCAGCACGCGCTCATAGGATTTGCTTTCCGGCGCGCCTTCGCCCTCGAAGCTCACCGTAATGCCATCGTCGCTGGCACTCATGCCGGTCACTTTCGTATTGAGCATGATGGATTCAAACTGGCCGGCCAGTCGCTTTTGCAATGGACGTACCAGGTCGCGATCAGCACCTGGCATCAGTTCGCCGGTCAACTCAACCACCGATACCTCCACGCCAAGTGCCGCATAGACGCTGCCAAGCTCTACGCCGATAATGCCGCCGCCGACCACCAGCAGTGATCTGGGTAGTGGAGAGATCTCCAACGCACCGGTCGAGCTGACCACGCGCGGATCGTCCGGCTGGAACGGCAACTTGATGGGTGCCGATCCCGCCGCAATGATGCATTGCTCAAACGTAATGCTCTGTTCGGTGCCATCGTCCGCCACCGCCACCAGCGTGTGCGGCGACGTAAAATGCCCGACACCGTGCACAACATTCACCTTGCGCTGCTTGGCCAGTTGCTTGAGACCGCCCGTGAGCCTTGTGACCACGCTGTGCTTCCAGCCCGCCAGTTTTTCGGTATCGATTTCGGGCTCACCAAAACGAATGCCGTGTTCTGCCATGGAGGCAGCCTCATCGATCACCTTGGCCGCATGCAACAGCGCCTTCGACGGTATGCAACCTACGTTCAGACAGACACCACCCAGCGACGGATAACGCTCAACCAGTGTTACCTTGCGACCAAGGTCGGCGGCACGAAACGCAGCTGCGTAACCCCCAGGGCCGGCGCCTAACACCAGCAGTTCAGTTTTGATTTCGTTGTCGCTCATGAAAGCCTCGCTGGCGGCCCCGTCGGCAGCCAATTGGTATCAGGGAATTGCTTGCAACAGGCCATCGACATTGGTCAGGCACTTGCCAAGGTAGGTTGTGAAACGCACGGCGAGCGCCCCATCGACCACGCGATGGTCATAGGACAATGACAACGGCAGCATCAGGCGAGGCTGGAACGCCTCGCCATCCCACACCGGTTGCATGGTTGAGCGCGACACGCCCAGGATGCCTACTTCCGGCGCGTTGACGATGGGCGTAAACGCCGTGCCGCCAATACCACCGAGACTGGAGATCGTAAACGTCGCACCCTGCATTTGTTTTGCCGTTAGCTTGCCATCGCGCGCCGCAGCAGACAGGTCGGCCAGCGCCGTGGCCAGCTCGTACACATCCATCTTGTCGGCATCGTGAATCACCGGTACGACCAGACCGTCGTCGGTGTCTGCTGCGAAGCCGATATGGCAATAGTGCTTGTTGACCAACGCATTGCCGTCGCCGTTGAGCGAGGCATTCAGTCGCGGATACTCCGCCAGCGTTTGCACGACGGCACGCATGATGAACGCCAGCGGTGTCAACTTAACGCCGCGCTCGGCAGCGGGGCCTTTCAGGCTCTGGCGACGCGACTCCATATCGGTGATGTCGGCAAGATCATGCTGCGTGACATGCGGCAGATTGACCCAGCTCGCCTGCAGACGCGGCCCGGATATCTTCTGGATACGGGTGAGCGGCGTCTCGCTGACGTCGCCAAACTTGGCGAAGTCCACACGTGGCACTGCTGGCAAGCCAGCTCCGCCGGCAGCTGCGCCAGCACCGGAAGACAGCGCCTTCTTGACCCACGCCTTGACGTCATCAGCAATGATTCGACCTTTGCTGCCGCTGCCTTTGACCGCAACGAGATCGACACCAAGCTCGCGCGCCAGCTTGCGCACAGACGGGCTGGCATGTGCCTTGGAGAATCCGGCTTCGTTAATCGCAGACAACGGCGCCGTCGCTGGCTTGCTCGCAGCCGGCTTCGACGCAGCAGGCGGCGTTGCGGCGGCAGGTTTGGCTGCCGGGGGCGTCTCCACAGTCTTGGGCGGCGAAGTTGCCGGTGCAGCCGCGGGCGCAGTCGCGGGTGCGCCTGAAGTCATGACCTCAACGATAGGCATGCCTTGTTTGACCTGGTCACCGACGCTGACCAGCACTTGGGTCACCTTACCCGCATGCGTGGCGGGCACATCCATCGAAGCCTTGTCGGTCTCGAGCGTGAGCAGTGGGTCGTCGATATCAATCTCATCGCCGACGGCAACCTCGACCTCAATGACATCGACAGCATCAAAGTCGCCGATGTCCGGCACCACAATCATGACCGGGCCGCTGCTGGCAGCATCGGCCGTATCGGCATCTATCGCCGGTAAATCTAATCGCGTTTTTTCAATCGCCCCGCCAGCATCAGCATCATTGGCTGAGCCAGTGTCTGGCGCATTGGCTGCACTTGAGTCGGCATCGGCTGCCGACGTGTCATCCGCCGCCGCGCCGCTCGTGCGCACCACTGCGATCACATCACCTTCGCTAATACGGTCTCCCACCGATACCGTCACCTCAACGATGTCACCTGCGACCGTTGTGGGCACGTCCATCGACGCTTTGTCGGTCTCAAGCGTCACGATGCCGTCCTCAACATCAACGCTGTCGCCCGCCGAGACCAGCACTTCGATGACCTCGACGGCGTCGAAGTCACCAATGTCCGGTACTGTTATTTGTTTGTCGTCCGCCACTATTCGACTCCCGCCGCTACAGGGTTACCGGATCGGCCTTGTCGGGATCGATACCGTATTTCTCAATGGCCGAAGCCACGGTCTTTTGGTCCAGTGCACCGTCGTCCGCCAGCGCCTTAAGCGCGGTAACCGCAATGTAACGCCGGTCTACCTCGAAGAAGTCACGCAGCGCTGCGCGCGCATCACTGCGACCGAAACCGTCGGTACCCAGCGTCACGTAGCGCCCCGGCACCCAGCGCTGGATTTGATCCGGGACAATCTTCATGTAGTCAGTCGCCGCGATGAACGGACCATTACGATCCGCCAGGCTCTGCTCCAGGAAGCTGGTGCGCGGCGTCTCCAGCGGATGCAGCTGATTCCAGCGCTCCACTTCCAAACACTCACGACGCAGTTCGTTGAAGCTGGTGGCGCTCCAGATGTCGCAAGGCACACCAAAGTCCGCTTCCAGCATCTCGCCGGCCGCAATCACTTCGCGCAGGATGGTGCCCGAGCCGATCAATTGCGCCCGCACCTTGCCGCGGCCACCAGACTTGAGCGCGTAGATACCTTTGAGGATGCCTTCCGCGGTGCCTTCCGGCATCTCCGGTTGCACGTAGTTCTCGTTCATCGTGGTGATGTAATAGAACACGTTCTCCTGGCGCACGGCCATGCGCTGCAACCCTTCGTGCACAATCACGGCTAACTCGTAGGCATAGGCTGGGTCGTAGGAGACACAGTTCGGTACGGTCGATGACAACACATGCGAATGCCCGTCCTGGTGCTGCAGCCCCTCGCCCGCCAGCGTCGTGCGCCCTGCCGTACCGCCAATCAGGAAACCGCGCGCCTGCATGTCGCCGCCTGCCCAGATGAAATCACCAATGCGCTGGAAACCAAACATCGAGTAGTAAATGTAGAACGGGATCATCGGCAAGCCATGGCTGGAATAAGCGGTCGCCGCTGCCAGCCACGAACAAAACGCGCCGCCCTCGTTAATGCCCTCTTCGAGGATCTGACCTTTCTTGTCCTCTTTGTAGAACATCAACTGATCGGCATCTTGCGGCGTGTACAGCTGACCTTTGGACGAGTAAATGCCGATCTGGCGGAACATGCCTTCCATGCCGAAGGTGCGTGCCTCGTCCGGCACGATCGGCACAATGTGTTTGCCGATCTTCTTGTCTTTGACCAGCGTGGTGAGCATACGCACCAATGCCATCGTGGTGGACATCTCGCGCTCGCCGCTACCGGCGATCTGCGTCTTGAATGCCATCAACGATGGCACCTCGAGTTTCTCGGCTTTGGTGTGTCGTACTGGCAGCGAGCCACCGAGACGCTTGCGCTGATCCATCAGGTATTCAAGCTCGATGCTGCCTGGCTCCGGCCGACAGTAAGGCACATCGTTAAGGTCCTTGTCAGAGACCGGGATATTGAAGCGGTCGCGCAGCTCCCGCAGCGCTGCCTCATCCAGCTTCTTCTGTTGGTGCGTTGTATTCGCCCCTTCGCCGCCGGACTCACCGAGACCGAAACCTTTGACGGTCTTGGCAAGAATGACGGTCGGCTGCCCAGTATGGTTAACGGCCTTATCGTACGCCGCGAATACTTTGAGCGGATCATGACCGCCGCGGTTCAGGCGCCAGATTTCTTCATCCGAGAGGTTGGCCACCATGGCCTTGAGCTCGGGATACTTACCGAAGAAATGCTCACGCGTATATGCGCCGCCCTTGTTCTTGAAGTTCTGGTACTCGCCATCGAGCGTCTCTTCCATCACCCGGCGCAGCAAACCAGCATTGTCCTTGGCCAGCAATGCGTCCCAACGCGAACCCCAAATGACTTTAAGCACGTTCCAGCCCGCGCCACCGAACGCCGCTTCGAGCTCCTGGATGATCTTGCCGTTACCGCGCACCGGGCCGTCGAGGCGCTGCAAGTTGCAGTTGATCACGAAGATCAGATTGTCTAGACCTTCGCGCACCGGCATTGTGATAGCGCCGAGTGACTCGGGCTCGTCGGTCTCACCATCGCCCAGGAAGCACCAAACCTTGCGGTCGCTCGGCTCGATCATGCCGCGGTTTTCGAGATACCGCATGAAACGCGCCTGGTAGATCGCCATCATTGGACCGAGGCCCATGGAAACGGTCGGGAACTGCCAGAAATCTGGCATCAGCCATGGGTGCGGGTAGGACGACAACCCGCCGCCGCCCACTTCCTGGCGGAACCGGTTGAGTTGATCTTCGCTTAGCCTGCCTTCGAGATAGGCACGCGCATAAATGCCCGGCGACGAATGGCCCTGGATGAATACCAGGTCACCACCATGTTGTTCCGACGGCGCGCGCCAGAAATGGTTGAAGCCCATTTCGTACAAGGTTGCCGAAGATGCATACGATGCAATGTGACCGCCATACTCGGAACTCTGCCGGTTGGCCTGCACGACCATGGCCATCGCATTCCAGCGAATGTACGCCTCGATGCGCCGCTCGATCGACCGGTCGCCGGGGTACTCGGCCTGCTGACCTGTCGCAATGGTATTGAGGTATGCGGTGTTCGGGCTGTAAGGCAAGTAGGCGCCCGAGCGTCGGGCGAAGTCGATCATCTTGTCGAGCAAAAAGTGCGCGCGCTCTGGACCCTCGTTCTTTAACACTGAGTCGATCGACTCAAGCCATTCGTTTGTCTCGACGGGATCGAGGTCGTCAAAGCGACTGTGCTGCGACATGAGTTGTTACCGCTGTTACCAAAACACCGCCGGCAATTATACCTGAGCGCGACACAGATTCCGGCGTAATCTCGGTCATCGTGTCGCCCGACCGCGGGTAAGGTGAATTACAGCCATGCTGCTGATACGATAGTCCTTCGGCGCGTGCTGCCTTTCCCGCCAACAGGACTACCTTTCTTGAGCATTAAATCACTGATCCCGACACTGCCTGCGCCAACGCTGGCAAGTACACGCGCACAACCTACAGAACAAAAGCTCGCTCGCTTTGATGCGGTATTGTTGATCCACAACGCAACGCAGATTGGTAATACCAACTTACCGGCGAGCAAACTGTTGGGCCGCGTGGCCGAACGCGTCGACGACCCCACAACACTGTCAGCGACATTGCCGGGCAGCAATGCAACTAGCCTTGTCGCCGTGCGAGTGAGCGACCATGATGACGCGTTTGCCAGCGGCGAGAAGATTCGCAAAGCAACAACGACATTGCTGGCCGCAGGCGCTCGTCAAATCGCTGTGGTGCTTGACCACGAGCGCCTTACCGATTCACCCGCAGCAGCGCGCGCTGCAGTGACCGCATTGTGCCTTGCCGACTTTGTCATGCCGAAGTTTGCGAGCAAGAAGCCGGCGAAACGCGCCACGCAAAAGATCACCGTTTTTGAGCCGAAGAAAACCGATCAGAAGCAAGCTTTGGCCACTGCCAGAGGCAATTGCCTGGCACGCTGGCTCACGGCCATGCCGCCGAACCTGCTGGATGCGGTTGGCTATCGCGCCGTTGTCGAGACACTCGCCAAACGTTACCGCTGGCAATACCGGTTCCTCTCCACTGCCGCGTTGAAACGACGCGGTGCCGGTGCGTTCGTCGCGGTCGCACAAGGTAACGAACACAACGAAGCCGGCATCGTGCAATTGCGCACACGCCGCGCCAAAGGCCGCAAACGCGATAGCGTTGCGCTGGTCGGCAAAGGCATCATTTTTGATACGGGCGGCACCAACCTGAAACCGTTCGACGGCATGCTCGGCATGCACGTGGACATGGGCGGAAGCGCGGTTGTGATGGGCACCCTGCTCGCGCTCACCGAAATGGATGCCGACGTTGACGTCGACGCCTGGCTCGCGATCACAGAAAACCGCACGGGTCCTGATGCGTATAAGCCTCAGGACGTGATTACGGCATTGAACGGCAAGACCATACAAACGATACATACCGATGCCGAAGGTCGCATGGTACTGGCTGACACACTCACGTTAGCCGCCAAAGAGAAACCAGGTTGCATCCTGGACTTCGCAACGTTAACCGGCGCCAGCGTTAATGCCGTGACCACGCGCTACAGCAGTGTGTACACTAACCGCCCCGCACTGCATACCACCTTGATAGAACACGGGGTCACGTGCGGGGAGCGCGTTTGGCCGTTCCCGATCGGCGGCGAATTCAAAGCCGACCTCAAGAGCGAAACCGCCGATATCAAGCAGTGTTCGCCCGGCGGAGGCGGCGATCATATCCTGGCGGCCACGTTCCTGGCCGAGTTCGTCCCCGAGTCAGTGCCATGGGTACACATGGATCTGTCATCCTGCGAGCGCAAAGGCGGGCTCGGTGTGGTGCCAACTGACATCACTGGATTTGGCGTGGCTTACGCCACATCGCTTATCACGGACGCGCGCAAAGACATCATTCGCGCCAAATCTGGCGTATGAGCGATTTCGCCATGCGCGATCGATTTCGCGGTTTCTTGCCGGTCATCGTCGACGTAGAAACCGGTGGCTTCAATGCGGCAACCGATGCGTTGCTGGAGATCGCCGCCGTGACCATCGTGGCCGATGGCAGCGGCAAGATGTCGCGCGGCGAAACCTGGCGCTATCACGTCAAGCCCTTCCCTGGCGCCAATATGGAGCCGGCATCGCTTGCGGTTAATGGCATTGACCCGGACCACCCGCTGCGGCCCGCGATCGACGAGCGCGACGCATTGCAGCGCATCTTTCGTGAAGTACGCGCCGAGGTGCGGGAACACGAATGCACGCGTGCCGTGCTGGTCGGTCACAACGCATTCTTTGACCTTAACTTTCTGAATGCGGCCATCGCGCGCTGCAATATCAAGCGCAGCCCGTTTCATCCGTTTTCGTGTTTTGACACAGCGACGCTGGGCGGCGTGGCCTTAGGTCAGACGGTGCTGTCGCGCGCGGTACGCAGTGCAGGTATCGATTGGGATGAATCGCAAGCGCACTCAGCCGCCTACGACGCGGAGCGCACCACAGATTTGTTTTGTGAAATCGTTAACCGGTTTGACCCGGTCTACAATGCGGTCACGGGCGAGCCCGTCGACGTGCCAGACTGATCAGGCAGCGGCCGCGCCATCCAGCAGCGGCTTGAGCTCGCCGGACTGATACATCTCGACCACAATGTCCGAGCCGCCGATCAATTCGCCATTGACATACAGCTGTGGGAACGTCGGCCAGTTCGAATAGGCTTTCAAGCCTTCGCGGATTTCCGGGTCTTCGAAAATGTTCACGTACGCAAATTCACACCCGCACGCCTTGAGCGCCGCGACCGCTTGCGATGAAAAACCGCACTGAGGGAAATCCGGTGTACCCTTGATATAGACAATAACCGGGTGCTCATCCAGCTGGCCTTTGATACGTTCGTTAATGTCCATCTTAAATTCCTGTCGATACGGGCCAACCGGCCTGGCGAAAGGCAAACAGCGAATCCGCTGCGCCTGGCAAACTAACATGGGTGTCGGGCTGGCGATATTCAAGGGTTGCGGTCGCCGACTTGGGCTCGCGCTTGCCGCCTGATAGCAGCGCCGTACAACCGCCAAGCATGAGTAGAAGCGCTACCATAGACATGTTGCGCAACATCGCTTAGCCCACCTTTTCCATAGCCAGCGTGCGCTCCGAGACACGCTCCAACACCGCGTGTTTGTCGGCGTCGTCCATCATGGACCACTCAACGATCTCATCCAGCGTGCGAAAGCAGCCCATGCAGACATTGGCTTCGTCCAAGGTGCAGATGCTGATACAAGGTGATTGCGGTGTGGTCAAAATGAGTACCGAAGCTGATCTATTGACAATGGTCCATTATGCCGTGCCGATCAGACTAGTAAAAGGCTAATTGCACGAGATTGTCGAGCCAGGCGACTGGCTTTATCGCGTATTGGCGTCGATAATCGCTGCCTTGTTTCATGCACTGACACGGTAACGATCCTATGCCAGACAGCCAGAAGAGATCGCGCTTCAATGCTCGCCTGTCCAAAGAAAAACTGGCCAACGATCGCGAGCGCGCTGTTCGCCAGGCGCTCGCAGAGGACGTCGGCAGCGGCGACGTGACGGCGGCGCTGGTGGGTGTCGCGCAAATGGCCGATGCCACTGTGGTGGTTCGTGAGCAAGCTGTGCTGTGCGGATGCGACTGGTTCAGCCAGGCATTTGCCGAAGTCGATCGTGAGATACATGTGCATTGGTCGGCCAAAGACGGCGATCGCGTGGCGCCGGGGCAAGTCGTTTGCAAACTTGACGGGCCGGCGCGCTCGATCCTCACCGGCGAGCGCACGGCGCTGAATTTTCTGCAGACGCTGTCTGGCACGGCGACGACAACCGCGCACTATGTCAGCCAGGTTGAGGGCACGGGCTGCCGTATTCTGGATACCCGCAAGACCATCCCCGGGCTGCGAACCGCGCAAAAATACGCGGCGCGCATCGGCGGTGCCGTCAATCATCGCATTGGCCTGTTCGATGCCATTCTGATCAAGGAAAACCACATCGCCTCGGCGGGCTCCATCGGTGGGGCTGTGCGCGGTGCGCGCGCCAGCAGCCCGTCGCTGCCGGTCGAAATCGAAGTTGAGTCAGTGGCGCAAGTCCATGAGGCGCTGCAAACAGGCGTCGAGCGCCTGCTACTCGACAACTTCACACTGGATCAACTGCGCGAAGCCGTGCAGATCAACAAGGACAGCGACGAGCCAGCCGAACTGGAAGCTTCAGGCGGCATTGAAGTTGATACGTTACGCGCGGTCGCGGAGACTGGCGTGGACTTTATCTCGGTGGGC
>JBCCCC010000110.1:0-11178 GCA_039033695.1 Pseudomonadota bacterium
ACTTGCGATCACCAGTGTCCGCAACCATGCCTTTACAGCTGCGACGTTGTCCAATTGAAAGCGCGCCGCGCTCCGTGGCCGCGAGCCGACGCGAATAGCGAGCCCGCCACGCGCGTTAACGGCGTCAAAGCCAGCTTCGTCGGTCGTATCGTCGCCGACAAAAACCGGTTGGCGATCGCGCCAGGGCTGGCGGTCACAGAACGCCGCTATAGCGCTGCCCTTGTTCGCATTGCTTGCGCTGAGCTCGAGCACATGGTCGCCCTCAATGAGCTGAAATCTGTCATTGATGGGCGTGTGCAGATCCCGAACGGCATCGGCGAGTATCGAGCCCAGCTCGGGCGAGCGTCGATAATGCAACGCGGCGCCAAACTGCTTTTCCTCCAGCAGGCTTCCCTTGGCGCGATCTCGCAACGATCGTAGCGCCGCCAAGGTGTCTTCTGGTAACGCCTCGCCCAATCGCCTGAATGCCTGTCTATCGCGAATCTCGAGCCCATGAGAGCCGGCAACGCAAAGCGTTAGCGGATCAAACAAGCTGTCGATACTGGCTATGCTGCGCCCGCTAACTAGCGCAAGCGCGCCGTCGCAGCGGTGCTCAAGGTCTGCGAGCAACGTGCGAAGGCCATCGTCCACGTGCACCGCGTCGGGCGTCTGTGCGAACGAAAGCAGCGTGCCGTCGACATCGAGAAACAATGCGATGTGCCGTGGATCTTTTGCAGGCGGCGGAGGCAGCAAAGGGTCATTGTGCAAGCGGTTGTGCTCCGATTTATTGTCATGTTCTCAAGTCGCCCCCAAGACACAATTGCCCAGCAGGCGCCGAATTTCAAGCCGGCCGGCACGCTGCAGCGGGCCAAGCACCCGTATACGTTACAATAGTGTGATAGTTCCGCCCGGCAAACTGCCGGGCTGACAGCCAAGGCATAGCAATAATGACCGGATTCGGCCGCGCGATCAGCGCTGCGCTCGCACGTGTAATGCGTCTTTGGGTACGGCCCGAGGTGCTGACAGACGCCAATGTGGACACCATTCGCAAATTACATGCGGATCCGGCAGTGCGCGTCTGTTACGTGCTTGAGACCGGTGGGCTCGCAGACTTTCTCACGTTGCAGACGGTCTGCCAGCAAAGGAGTTTGGCATTACCTTCGGACGAGCTGCAGTTTGCCAATGAGCAGTTCGGTCGCTCGGTGGTTGTGCTCAGGCGGCTGCGGGGCTGGCTGTTCAGGCGCAAGACACGTACTCAGTCGCGGCGCCTGACGCAAGTTGTTGAAGCCGCTGTAGCTGCTCGTGATACCGATACGGCGACGGTTGATGCGCTGCCCTTATACCTGATTCCCGTCGGTATCTACTGGGGTCGCGCCCCAGGCAAAGAGCGCTCGTGGCTGACGTTGCTGTTCTCCGAGGATTGGGAGGTCGCGGGGCGCACGCGTAAATTCATTACAACGCTGTTACATGGTCGGCATACGCTGTTGCAGTTTTCCGAACCCATGCAGATGGCGCCGATTCTCCGGGAGGGTATGGATGCGTCGCGCAGTTTGCGCATGGCTTCCCGGGTCTTGCGCGTGCATTTTCGTTTGCGCCGCGAGGCAACTGTCGGGCCTGACCTGTCGCACCGTCGAACACTCATTAACGAAGTCTTGCGCGATGCGCCGGTACGGGCGTTAGTCGGGGCAGAGGGCGACGCGGGCAGCCGTGCACGCAACAAGGCGGAGAAGCGGGCGCGCAAATACGCAATGGAAGTCGCCGCAGACTTATCGTATCCGACCGTGCGCATTCTCGATCGTGTGTTGACCGGCTTATGGCACCGGATTTACGACGGCATCGAGCTAAACGGCATTGATCGATTGCGGGAGACCGCCGACGGCAATGAACTGGTCTACGTGCCGTGTCACCGCAGCCACTTCGACTACTTGCTGTTGTCTTACGTACTTTACAAGCAAGGCCTCTCGCTGCCGTATGTGGCCGCTGGCATCAATCTGAACCTGCCAGTCGTCGGCGCGATCCTGCGAAGCGGCGGCGCATTCTTTCTGCGCCGTTCATTCAGCGGAAATCGCCTCTACGCAGCTGTCTTTCGCGCGTATGTCAAAGCGCTGCAAACGCGAGGGTATCCGCTGGAGTACTTTATCGAGGGTGGTCGCAGTCGAACCGGTCGGTTGCTGACGCCGAAGGGCGGCATGTTAAGTATGACCATTCAGGCGTTCCGTGAAGATGATCGCAGGCCCGTGAAATTCGTACCGGTGTATTTCGGTTACGAACGGCTCATTGAAGGACCGTCTTTTATTGGTGAGATGAGCGGCCAAAAAAAGCGCAAGGAGTCGTTGTTCGGCCTGGTCCGATCGCTCAAGGCACTGCGTGAGCAATTTGGTCAGGTCTACGTCAATATCGGTGAGCCTATTGACCTTGCCAATCTGCTCGATCAATACAGCGACGATTGGCGCGACGCCGATCCGCACGGTACCGAGAAGCCGGAATGGTTGTCGGATGCCGTGGACACGCTAGGCTGGCAAATTCTGGAACGCATCAATGGCGCCGCTGCAGTGACGCCAATCAGCCTGTTGGCGTTGGCACTGCTGGGTACGCCGCGTCAGGCAATGTCGCGCGATGACCTGACCCGACTGCTCGACCTGTATCTGGCGCTGTTTGCGCGCACACGCGATGCCACAACGACCACCTTGCCGGACATGAGTGCCGACGACATCATCGCGCACGGCGAAAAACTGGATGTGATCCGGGTTGAGTCGCACCGTCTCGGCAGCATTGTGCATTTGCCGGAGCGGCAGGCGCTGCTGCTGACCTATTTCCGCAACAATATTCTGCATCTCAACGCCGTGCCGTCGCTGATCGCGGCATGCTACCTGCAAGGCGAATCACTGAGTGAGCCCGAGATTCTGCGCCTGTTGCACCTGACGGCGCCGTACGTGAGCCAGGAGCTGCGCGTCAGCTGGTCAGCCGAACAGTTGCCTGGCCTGGTATCGACTGTGCTTGATGCGATGTGTGATGCCCGGCTGCTGATTCGGGAGGGGAGTGTCTTTAGCAGGCCGCCCGTCGGCAGCGCCAGTGCGTTCGCGTTGAATCAATTAGCCCAGTCCATTGTGCCGGTGCTGCAACGCTACTATATGACGATCGCATTGCTGAACAAATATGGTGACGGACAGCTCACACAGAATCGTCTGGAAGAGCTCTGCCAGCTGTGTGCCGAGCGATTGTCGATACTGTACGGCATGCGCTCGCCAGATTTCTTCGATCGACGGTTGTTCCGCGAGTTTCTTGGTGTATTGCGCGAGCGGTCAGTCATTCGTATCGATGACGACAGCAAGTTGGAGATGACCGGCGATTTCTCGGCGATCGACCGCGATGCCTTGTTGGTGCTCGGTGCGCCGCTGCGCCACAGTATTCTTAGCGTGACGGAAATTAGCCCCGAGGCGTCCAGACAAGCAGCAGACGGTGTGAAATAATTGGCCCATGACGGCTATCGATGTCACATCATTTTATCGCTTCACGCGCGTTCGTGACCCTCAGGCGCTGGGGGAGGCGGTCCGCGAGCAAGCGGCCAGGCTTGGGCTGCTGGGCACTGCTATTGTTGCTCCGGAGGGCCTGAATGCGACGCTGTCCGGCGAGCGGCAAGCGCTACTCGATATGCTTGCCTGGCTGGAGCAGCATTCCGGGTTCAACGACATGCAAGGCCGCTGGTCGAAGACCGATGCACCACCGTTCAGGCGGCTTCGCATCAAGTATCGGGACGAGATTGTGTCGATGGGTCGGGCCGACATTAACCCGGCAGATGGTCAGGGCGAACACGTGTCAGCAGCGCAGTGGAATGCGTTATTGGCCGATCCCGACACGGTGGTAATCGACACCCGCAATCAGTACGAGATTGAGGTCGGCAGCTTTGCGGGGGCCATCGACCCCGCGACAACGAATTTTCGCGAGTTCGAGGGCTTCGTAGAACGTGAGTTGACCACGCTGCGCGACCGACCGATCGCGATGTTTTGTACCGGCGGTATTCGTTGTGAAAAGGCGACCGCAGTCATGAAGGATATGGGCTTTGAAAAACTCTACCAGCTTGACGGCGGCATCCTGGGCTACCTTGACCAGGTGGCAGGCGACGCGACGCTGGATGATCGCTGGCAAGGCGAGTGTTTCGTATTCGATTCGCGCGTCGCGGTCGATCATTCGTTGGCGCCGGGCGGGTATGTGCAGTGTTACGGTTGCCGCCGGGCGCTGTCAGCTGCGGACCTCGCCAAACCCGAGTATGAGCCAGGCATTTGCTGCGCCCGCTGTGTAGATTCACTCACTGACGCACAACGTGCTCAGTTCGAAGAGCGCAAGCGTCAGGTTGCGCTGGCAGACCAGCGAGGCACGGCGCACATCGGCGCGCACTTCGAGCACGCTAAGCATTCAGGTCAGGAATAATCTCCGACTCGAATTTGACAATGGCGTCTTTGATCAAGAGCTTGCGCTTTTTCAGGCGCCGCAGTCGAATCTGATCCATCGTAATGTCGTGCGACAAGCGATCGATCAGGTCGTTGAGGTCGCTATGCATTACCCGCAATTCCTTTAGCTTGGCAAGCGTATCCAGCGACTCATGCTCGACGATTTCGGTAACGTTATCGTCCATAGTTGCCTATCTTACACTAAGGCTTGGCGTCCAAGCCTTCGGTTGCGGCCAGCCAGTCGCGCGAGCGGCTGCCAACGACCACAAAGTAGGGGTTGAGGATATCGTCTTTGCGATTGTAGGCGAGTGCTTGCCCATCCAAAGTGAGCACGCTGCCGCCGGCGGCTTCGACCACCGCTTGCGCGGCACCTGTGTCCCATTCTGATGTGAGTCCGAGCCTGGGATACACGTCAGCCCCGCCTTCGGCGACAACGCAGAACTTTAGTGAGCTGCCCATCGCGATGATTTCATGCTCGCCAATCCTGGCCAGCCATTGCGCGATGGCATCGGACTGGTGCGATCGGCTGCCAACCACGCGTGCGGTCGCGGGTGTCTCGTCGCTCACTTGAATGGCAGTCGGCGCTTGGTCCGCGTCCTGACGCCAGGCGCCGCTGCCCGGGATGCCAACGTACGTCACATTGCGTACCGGCACATGGACAATGCCGAGCACGGGCCGATGCTGTTCGATCAACGCAATATTGACTGTGAACTCGCCGTTGCGCTTGACGAATTCCTTGGTGCCATCGAGTGGGTCCACCAGCCAATAGCGTTGCCATTGGCCGCGCACAGAAAAATCCTCCAATCCGGCCTCTTCGCTGATGACCGGCGTGCCCGGATCCTGCTCTGCCAGCCCTGCGCTAATGATGCGATGCGCCGCAAGGTCGGCTTTGGTCAGCGGCGACTCGTCGGATTTGGTATCAACCGAAAAGTCGGTCTCGTAGACCGCGAGAATAGCGCGGCCCGCGCTGCGAGCCAGTTCGATGACCCATTGGTGTTCTTCAGGCATGGTGTCTCTTCTGTTGCCAGGTCGTAGAGCTTGCGGATACTAACAAAAATGCGTTTGCTAAACTCTGCGTTTGCATTGCCGGGCACTCAGATGGCACCAGATCTTTCAAATCACTCGACGTTGTTGCTGGACATGGATGGCACGCTGCTTGACCTTGCCTACGACAACCACTTTTGGCTTGAGGCGGTGCCAGCCGCCTATGCGCAGTCGCGCGGACTGCCGCTGGCGCGAGCGACAACCGAGGTCGCAACGCTCATCGGTCGACAGGCTGGCACGCTTAACTGGTATTGCCTGGATTTTTGGAGTGACTCGCTGGGTCTCGACATCATGGCGCTCAAGCGCTCCTGCGAGTCGCGCATCGGCTATCTCGACGGCGCAGAGGCATTCCTGCTGCGGGCACGGCTTGCCGGCTTTCGACTCGTCCTGGTTACCAATTCAACGCGCGCGCTGCTCGAGCTCAAAGACGAACATACCGGTGTTACGGACCACATGGATGCCGTGTATAGCTCACATGACTTTCGTGCCGCTAAGGAGTCGCAGGCCTTCTGGCAACGGTTCGCCCAGGCGGAGGGTCTCGACCGGCGCGAGTGTGTGCTGATTGACGATAGTGCTTCGGTGCTGCTGGCGGCTCGCCTGTTCGGTATCGGCGGCGTCATGGGCTTGCGCCAACCGGACAGCCGCATGCCGCCACGCGAGCTTGCCGGGCTGCCGTCGGTTAACGATGTGTCGCAATTGTTGCGTTAGTTGCGTCGACGCGGGCGATTGCCGCCGCTACTGCCGCTGGATCGGCGGCGACTATCGTTGCGTGGTTTACGCGGCCTGCGCGGCGGGCGCGTGATCTTCGGCAGTGATTCATGGTCGAAACTTGCGACCGGAATCCGAAAGCCAATGTAGTCCTCGATGTCAGGCAGCGACATCACGTACTGCTCGCAGCCGAAGCTGACCGCAACACCGGACGCGCCGGCTCTTGCGGTACGACCGATACGATGCACATAGTCCTCGCGATCTTGCGGCAGGTCATAGTTGAATACGTGACTCACATCGTCGATATGCAGCCCTCGCGAGGCAACATCCGTGCCGATGAGCACATTGAGTTCGCCCGCCTGGAATGCCTGCAACATGCGCAGCCGCTTCTTCTGCGGTACATCCCCTGAAATCGCCTTGGCCACAATATCGTTGGCGTTGAGCGTGTCCTCGAGTCGTTCCGCCTCGCGCTTGGTGTTGACAAATACCATGGTGCGCTCGATATCCATCTCGCGCATCAATTTGATCAACAGCGGAATTTTTTCTTCGTTGGATGGGTAATAAATACTCTGTTCAACGCGATCCGCTGTGACCTTTTCAGGCTCGATGCGAATCAGCTCCGGGTCATTCATGTGTTCCGCCGCAAGCTCCATCACGCGATAGGAGAGCGTTGCCGAGAACAACAGGTTGAGCCGATCATTCGCGGGTGGCAGCCGTCTCAGCAAGAACCGGATGTCCTTGATAAAGCCGAGATCGAACATTCGGTCAGCTTCGTCGAGCACCAGTACCTGCGCTTGCTTCATATGGAACACGCGCTGCTTGAAGTAATCGATGATTCGACCGGGTGTGCCGATCAGGATATCAATGCCGTTCTCGATTATCGTGCGCTGTTTGTCGTAATCAGTGCCGCCGTAGGCAAGGCCGATCTTCAGACCGGTATGCTCGCCAAGTGCTCGCGCATCATCGGCAATCTGCACGGCGAGCTCACGCGTTGGTGCGAGTACGAGCGCCCGAATGCCGCCTTGCTGGCGTTGCTCATCCGCAATCGGATTGGTGAGCAGGTAGTTGTACATGGCAATAACGAATGCCGCTGTCTTGCCCGTGCCGGTCTGGGCCTGCCCGGCGACATCGCTGCCTTTGAGTGCCATTGGCAGGGTCTGTGCCTGGATTGGCGTCGCAAATTGGAAGCCGGTTTGGGCGATGCCGCGTTGCAGTGAGTCTGGAAGCTCGAGTGTTGCGAATTCCAGTTCCGATAAGTGTTCTTGGGACATGTTCTCTCAAAGTTGTTTGCTGAGGCGGGCGAACCGATTACAACAATTCGCACAAAATAACGCCTAAACACTTGCAAATTCAGGCGCGAAGGGGTGAAATTACACCAACAAAGCGCAACCGCCGTTGCCAAATCAAAACATCAACCCGCATTTCAAGCGATACAGGCGATTTAGATGCCGCTGGCCGAGGTCAGGCTGGCGCATAGTGCCTTATATAGCGCGCATAGTCATCTAAATACCGTATTAACGGCGCTGATCGTGATGCGATGGCTTTCAAATACCAATACTTTTCAATTCTTTTGTGAACTTTACCTAGGGGTAGTCCGTTGAGCGACAAGATTCTGCAAACCTCCGATGCAACCTTTGCCAGTGATGTACTGGAATCCGATATTCCTGTCCTGCTGGATTTTTGGGCCGAGTGGTGTGGTCCCTGCAAAATGATTGCGCCATTGCTAGATGCGGCTGCTGATGACTATGCCGGCCGCGTCAAAATCGTAAAACTGAACATTGACGAAAACCCCAATACCCCACCGAAATACGGCATCCGCAGCATCCCAACGCTGATGCTGTTCAAGGGCGGCAGTGTGCATGCCCAAAAACTAGGCGCGATGTCCAAGTCCGCGCTTACCGAATTCCTAGATGGCAACCTGTGAGAGAGTCGTTGACTACTACACCAACCCAGAGCCGGGGCCGATCGCAACAGCGCGGCAGCAACTCCGGCGGCAACAAGAAAAAGTCGCGCCGCAAACCGTCGCGAAAACGCAATAATCACGGCGACTTGCCGATTGATGATGGCGGCGGTCTTGAGATCATCCCACCCGAAGAGCTTGAGCAAAGCAAAGGTGCGATGAACCTGACCGAGCTGAAGACACGTCCCGCCGCCAAGCTTGTTGAGCTTGGTGAGTCGATGGGCCTTGAGAATCTCGCTCGCTCGCGTAAGCAGGACATCATTTTTGCGGTGCTCAAAGCGCACGCGCAAAACGGCGAGAACATATACGGCGACGGCGTGCTGGAGATTTTGCAGGATGGCTTTGGCTTCTTGCGCTCATCCGACAGCTCTTATATGGCCGGGCCCGATGACATCTACGTCTCGCCCAGCCAGATTCGCCGCTTCAACCTGCGTACCGGCGATACGGTATCCGGCCTGATCCGACCGCCGAAAGACGGCGAACGCTATTTCGCGCTGCTCAAAGTTGGCCAAATCAACTTTGAACCGCCAGAGAATACGCGCAGCAAAGTGCTGTTTGAGAACCTGACGCCGTTATTTCCCCGCGAACGCCTGAAACTTGAGCAGGGTAACGGCAGTAAGGAAGACCTGACCGCGCGCATCATCGATTTAGTGGCGCCAATCGGCAAGGGCCAGCGAGGCTTGATCGTATCGCCGCCGAAAGCCGGTAAGACGATGCTGCTGCAAAATATTGCGTCCGCGATTGTCGCCAATCAGCCCGAATGCGACCTGATCGTGTTACTGATTGACGAGCGACCAGAAGAGGTGACCGAGATGCAGCGCACCGTGCGCGGTGAGGTTGTCTCGTCAACGTTTGATGAGCCTGCCAGCCGTCACGTTCAGGTCGCCGAGATGGTTATCGAGAAGGCCAAGCGACTGGTCGAGCACAAGCGCGACGTGATCATTCTGCTGGACTCAATCACACGCCTGGCGCGCGCCTACAACACCGTCGTGCCTTCGTCCGGTAAGGTGTTAACCGGTGGTGTTGATGCCAACGCGTTGCATCGTCCGAAGCGCTTTTTCGGCGCTGCGCGAAATGTGGAGGAGGGCGGTAGCCTTACGATTCTCGCGACAGCGTTGGTCGACACCGGTTCCAAGATGGACGAAGTGATCTATGAGGAATTCAAAGGCACGGGCAACATGGAGATCCACCTTGATCGCCGTGTCGCTGAAAAACGCGTCTATCCGGCGATTAACATTAATCGTTCGGGTACCCGCAAGGAAGATTTGCTGACGGATCCCGATGAGCTACAGAAAATGTGGGTGTTGCGCAAAGTACTGCACCCGATGGACGAGCTTGCCGCGGTTGAGTTCCTGCTGAACAAGATGCAGGACACGAAGACCAATTCCATGTTCTTTGACGCGATGAAGCGCTAGCGGGTCGTTCGGGCCAGCCAGAATTGCTCAGCCTGTTGAGCCGTGCCACCAGTAAAGTGGATATGATTCGCCGGCCGCAAAATCGTCTTTTGCGGCCGGTAACTCCACAAAGCCAGAGCTACCACCAAGCGCACTAAAGTCACCGGACGTATTGGTTGTCACGGGTGTCGCCCATAATTGGCCGTCATCGTCTGGACGAACAACCACTGGCACGAGTGCGGTCAATTTCGGCTTGAACTGCCAGTCGGCGGCGAGTCTGGCTGTCGGCTTTCGACCCACATCGCGGCCGCCTGCCACGTGCAGCGCATCAACGACGTATCGGCGAAAGCACGCTAACGTTGATACTGGGTTGCCTGGCAGCGCAAACACCAGTTGCGAGCGCCGGCCCGTACCAAACCACATTGGTTTGCCAGGTCGCTGCGCCACCCGGTGAAAGTGCTTCTCAACACCGAGTTCTGTCAGCACAGACGGTACATGATCCGCCTGGCCCTTGGAGACACCGCCTGACAGAATCAGTACGTCGTTATCGGTCAGCAGCTCGCCGAGCCGAACCTCGAGTTGCGCCGGCTCATCGGTCAAATGATGCAACGTCGCAGCTGAATAACCCGCCAATGCGAGCGCGCCTACCAACGCTGGGCCGTTGGATAGCCTGATTTGATGATCGGCGATTGGTCGTCCGGCGGGCACCAGCTCATTGCCGGTAGCAATGACCGCAATACGCGGCGCACGCGCCACGCGAACCCGCTCAAGACCTGCCGATGCAATGATGGCCAGCTCCGCGCCGCCAATGATCATACCGGGTTCGAGCAGTACCGCGCCCGTCTCATGGTCTGACCCGCGGCGATGAATGAACTGGCCAGACTCGGGCACATAGCCCGGCTCGAGGACCAACTGGCGCTGGCCCGCTGACGCTTCAACTCGGTAGCGCTCGACCGGCACAATGGTGTTCGCCGTATCGCCTAACGCTGCACCGGTCATGATTTCGATCGCATTGTCGCGATCCGCTAGCGCGAGCGGTGGGTCACCGGCAAATTGCACACCCTCGATAGGTCGCGTACTGGTGGTCGGGGGCCAACATAACGCCGCGCCGTCCATCGTGACCCGATCAAACGGCGGTTGATCGCGTTCTGCGCGTACTTGTTGTACCAGCGTGCGACCGACCGCGGCACTCAGGGGTACATGCTCGTCCGGCAGTCTGGTGATGTTGGCGGCGATAATCTCGCACGCCTCGGCAACGCTAATCATCGTCTGGTTGCAATTCGCGACGGATGGCGCGGTAGCCAATGTCAGGCCTGAAGAAACGACCTTCCCAGTGGATCTTGTCTGCCGCTTGATAGGCCTTGTCTGCCGCGTCGCGGACGTTGTCGCCTAATGCGGTGACGCACAAGACGCGCCCGCTGTTGCTGACAACGCGTCCGTTGACGGTCTTGGTGCCCGCATGGAACACGGTGACATCATCGCCCAGGTCTGCGTCCAACCCGTCGATGATCGCGCCAGTGTCATAGCTGCCCGGATAGCCGCCTGCTGCCAGCACAATCCCGAGCGCCGCACGTTTATCCCATTCGACATCCACCTCATGCAATGTGCCTGTAAGTGCGGCCTCGCACAATACGGTGAGATCGCT
>JBCCCC010000111.1:0-11156 GCA_039033695.1 Pseudomonadota bacterium
ATTCGCACAACGCTCAAGGCGACAGTCGTTAGCGACGAAGCATTTCGCCTGGCTGACGACGATATCGAGCTGTCTCCGGCACCCGCGGCGCCGCCTGTCACACCGGAGCCGGCGCCGGCATTGCCGCCGGAGCCACAGCCAGTCGTGCCAGATCCAGCCGAAGTTGCCGCAGAGCGGCAACGCCAGATTGAGCAAGAGCGCGAAGCCGCTGCGCAGCGGGAACAGGAAGCCGAAGCGGCGCGTGAGCGCCAAGCAGAAGCAGAACGTCAGGCCGAGGCAGAACGTCGGGCCGAGGTCGAGCGCCAGGCGGAGGCTGAGCGTCAACGCGAAGCAGAACGCGAGGCCGAAGCCGAGCGGCAACGCGAGGCGGAACGCCAGGCACAGCTTGAACGCGAACGTGAGGCCGAGGCGGAGCGCCAACGTGAGGCTGAGGCAGCTGAGGAACGGCGCCGCGCAGCCGAACGACGTCGACAGGAAGAGCTGGAGGCACAGCTTCGGGATGCGCTGGAGGCAGAAGCTGAACGCGAAGGCGCGATTCAGTCCGGCTTGCTCGCAGTTTACGTCGAACAGATTCGCCAGCGTGTTGAGCGCAACTGGAACAGGCCGCCAGGCGTTCCGGATGGTGTTCGTTGCGAGGTCGTCGTACGGCAGTTGCGCAGCGGCGAAGTCGTGAATGTACGTGTCGCGGATTGCGCTGGGGGCGAAGTGTTGATTCGGTCGATCGAGACGGCTGTATTGCGTGCGTCGCCATTGCCGCCACCGCCCGACCCGTCATTGTTTGAACCAAACCTGCGCTTTCCGTTCATAACAGGTGAATAGCCCGTGTTGGCGCGGTATAGTGAGAAATATGTCATATCTAACTGAAAACGGTAAAGAAAAACGCTGGGTTGCCGGTGTATTTTTGGTCCTGCTGCTAGGCTTGCAGCTCGCATCTGCAGCGCGCGCGGAGCTGGTCATTGAGATCACGCGGGGTGCCACCAAGCCGATACCGATAGCGCTTGTGCCGTTTGGCTGGTCAGGCAGCGGTCAGCCGCCCGCAGATATCGCAGCGATCGTGCGCGCGGATTTGATGGGTAGTGGGCGGTTCGATGCATTGGATAACAGCGCCATGCTCGAGCGACCAACGCGCGGCGTGGATATCGACTTCGATAACTGGCGTATGGTTGCCGTCAACTATGTGCTGGTGGGCCGGTTGGAGCAACAGGGCGATGAGTATGTGTTGCAGTATCAGTTGTTCGATACATTTGGCGCGCGCCAGGTGGTAGCAGACCGCCTTATCATGCAGGTAACTGACCTACGCCGCGCCGGGCATCTGGTTGCAGATGCAGTGTTTGAGGCGGTGACCGGGATCAAAGGCGTGTTCTCGACCCAGATCGCCTACATCTCGGTGAGCGTTGTCGACGGTGCCCAGCGCTATCGACTGATTGTTGCAGACGCCGATGGCAATAATGAATTCGTGTTGCTGGAGAGTAACCAGCCTATCATGTCGCCAGCCTGGTCACCGGATGGGCGCCGGCTTGCCTATGTGTCGTTTGAAGGCGGGCGCGCCGCTGTCTACGTGCAAACACTGCGCACCGGCAGTCGACGCCAGGTATCGGGTCGAGCGGGGGTCAATAATGCACCGGCCTGGTCGCCGGACGGCCGACAGTTGGCGCTGACGCTATCCGACCCGGATGGCAATCTCGATGTCTATGTACTGACGCTGTTGGGTGACAAGCTGCAACGCCTAACGACGCGCAGATCCATCGATACTGAGCCGGCTTGGGCGGCGGATGGCGAGTTTGTGTATTTTACTTCGGACCGCGGCGGTGCACCGCAGGTGTATCGTGTCCCGGCGACAGGCGGCGATGCCGAGCGCGTGACCTTTGAAGGGCGATATAATGCGCGTCCGAGAATTTCGCCGGATGGGCGTTATCTCGCGGTCGTGACTGACGACCGTGGCCGTTTCCGCGTCGCTATTCAGGATCTTGAGACCGACGTGTTTCAGGTGTTGAGCGATGGCAGTCTCGACGAATCGCCCGCTTTTGCGCCGAATTCGTCGCAGCTGGTGTACGCTACGCGTCGGGAAGGCCGTGGCGTGCTTGAGACTGTCAGCGTCGACGGGTTGATTTCGGGACGCGTCAAGTCAGTCGGTAGTGATGTACGTGAGCCGGTATGGTCGCCTTTCAGGCCGTAGCGTGCTGACACGAATTTGATGGCTAATCAGGAGTGCCAACAGATGAAAATGACCCAAAATCCGCTGTGGCTGGCCGCCGCGTTGACCGCATTGCTTGCCGGATGTGCGAGCAAGCCGGCGACGCTACCAACCGATGATACGATGGGCGATAGCACCAGCATGGGCGGCGATGACACAACGACTGGCAGCAGCATGGACTCGACCATTCGCAGCGCCGGATTTGCCGATGATGATATGGCCGGTGATACCGCTGATTCGCTGATCATCTACTTTGAATATGATCGCAGCGAAGTCAGTGCGCAGTACGCCGACCTGTTGGCGTCACATGCACGTCGACTGGCGAACGATTCGACGCAGCGGCTAAGGCTCGAAGGCCATGCCGATGAACGCGGCTCACGCGAATACAATATTGGACTTGGCGAACGCCGCGCGCAGGCTGTGCGCCGACTGCTATTGATTCAAGGCGCCTCATCGTCGCAGATATCAACCGTCAGCTATGGCGAGGAACGACCGGCCGCGTTTGGTAGCACGGAATCGGACTATGAAAAGAATCGCCGCGTCGAGCTGTCGTATCGGTAGCGTCTAAATAACGGACTGGAGAGCGGGTAATGGAAAAGACACGATTGGGTTTGGCTGCGTTGGTCAGTACCAGCATGCTCGCCGGGTGTGTGACGGTACCACCTGAAGAGGACCCCGTGTTCATCAAGCTGACGCAGATGGAGCGCCGCCTTGAACGCGTCGAGCGTGTTGTGCAAAACGACAGCCTCGTGCAACTGGTCGCGCGTGTGGATGCGTTGCAGGCAGAAGTTGACACGTTGCGTGGCGCGTCTGAAAACGCAACGTTTGAGAACGAGAAGATGGCCGCGCGCCAGCGCGATTTGTATGCAGACCTTGATGCGCGCCTGCAAGCGTTGGAGACGAGGACCAGGTCCAGCAATGTCATGCAGGGCGGCTCGTTGTCTCCTGGTGAGCTGCCGTTGCCCAATGGTTCGGATCGCGAAAACTACCAGGCGGCCTTCGAACTGCTCAAAGAAGGGCGCTACGATCAATCGGCAAAAGCGTTCGAGCAATTCCTGGTGACCTACTCCGACAGCGATCTTGCCGACAACGCGCAATACTGGCTCGCCGAGTCATACTATGTATCGCAAAAGTTCTCCGAGGCGCTACCCATATTCAATACGGTCATCAGCGACTACCCGCAGTCACGCAAAGTGCCTGATGCATTGCTCAAGATTGGCTATTGCAATCATGAGTTGAAGCGCTGGGATGCAGCGGAGGCTGCATTGAGTCGCGTTATTGATGACTATCCGGAAACGACGGCTGCGCGGCTGGCCAGCAAACGACTCGAGCAGGTTCGAAGCGAGCGCGGTTAAACCGCAGCGACCATGCTGAACGTGGCACGCGACGACTTGCCGGCAACAGAGCGCCTGCGAATCACTGAGATCTTTCACTCGCTTCAGGGTGAGGCTTTAACGGCCGGATTACCCACCGTGTTTGTCCGCCTGACTGGCTGTCCATTGCGTTGTCGCTATTGCGATACGGCATACGCCTTCCATGGCGGCGATTGGCATAGCTACGATGACATCCTCGCTCGCATCGCAGCCTTCGGCGCGCAGCATGTTTGCGTCACTGGGGGAGAACCGTTGGCGCAGGCCAATTGCATTGGTTTGTTGTCGCGCCTTTGTGATGCTGGCTACGCCGTATCGCTGGAAACAAGTGGTGCGCTGGATATCAGCGCTGTCGATGGTCGCGTGTCGCGAGTTCTCGATCTCAAGACCCCGGCATCAGGTGAGTCCGAACGCAATGTCTGGTCCAATGTGTCTGTTCTAAACGCTCACGATCAAATCAAATTTGTCGTGTGTGATCGTGCGGACTTTGACTGGGCGGTAGACAAGATAACGGCCTTCGACATGATAGCGCGCTGCACTGTCTGGATCTCGCCAGAGCATGACAAGGTTGCGTTGCCGGAAATCGCCGATTGGATTCTGGAAAGCAACTTGCCGCTGCGTCTGCAAGTACAGTTGCACAAGTTCATTTGGGGCGATCAGCCGGGCCGGTAACGGAGCCAACTGACAATGACGACACGAAAAGCGGTTGTGCTGTTATCCGGTGGGCTGGACTCGGCCACTATCTTGGCCATTGCGCAAGACAGTGGCTATGAGTGCCTGGCGCTTAGCTTTGATTATGGCCAGCGGCATAATGCGGAGCTGGCAGCATCAGCCAGTATTGCGGATGCCGCCAACGTGCTGGACCATCGGACGATGCGGATTGATTTCGCTGGCATTGGAGGCTCCGCGCTAACGGACGACAGTATCGACGTGCCTGAGCATGGCGGTGATGGCATTCCCGTGACCTATGTGCCGGCACGTAATACCGTGTTCCTGTCCATGGCCTTGGGCTGGGCAGAGGTCGCGAACGCTGAGGCGATCTTTATTGGCGTCAACGCCGTCGACTATTCCGGGTATCCTGATTGCCGGCCGGCGTTCATTGAGGCTTTTCAGCAACTCGCGACGCTGGCCACAAAGGCAGGTGTTGAAGGATCGCCAATCGAGATCTGCACGCCATTGTTGTCGCTAAGCAAGGCCGACATCATTCGGACGGGAATGAAGCTGGGCGTCGATTACAGCATGACGGTCTCCTGTTATAGCGCCGACGACCAAGGCAGGGCGTGTGGTCGTTGTGATGCGTGTCGATTGCGCGCCGACGGGTTCGCCAGTGCTGGCATTTCCGATCCAACGCGATATCAGCGCTGACCGATCTGTCGCGACACCGATGCATGGGCGCGGCTGTGTTTACTCGTGTGACGAGTGCCCGCAGTCGCGGCTTTCATGAACCTCGGTCACAACGCACTCGTGCTCGTTGCACGACAACACGTAGCTCGGCAGCGCGCCATGCTGATCTCGCGTAACAGAGATATGGCGAATCGGACGCGCGCCGGTCGAGCCTACCCAGTCGGCAAGCACATCTACCGTCTTTGGGTTATTGCTCGCAATTAGCAGGTCGTCGAACTGATTTGTATCGTCCGGTAGCAAGGTGCCGTCTGGCAGGCGTGCGCTGCCGGCAACATAAGTGACGCTCACCGCGTTCGATGCATCGGCGGCAAACTCGGCGGTCACCAGCACGCTGGATTCATCGTTGAAGCTTATCCGGAACGTGGCTTGGCTGTTGCGACTAAACAGCACATTTGCCGCAGCAGTGCGGACTGCCGCACCGGCTTTCAGGAAGCGATCCAGATATCCTTGTGCAGACAGGCTAGTCAGCATGCGGTGGGCGAGGTGTTCGCTCAGTGCGTCGCTCGCAAGCAGGAATTGTTGGACACTGCCGATACCGGCGTCGATTGGTTCAGCCCTGTCCGCCAGCCAACGTAGCTCGGCCTGCCCACGTTTGGCATTATCGAGCGCCATTCGGTCTGCTGCCGGTGTTGGGATAGGCTGCGCGAAGCGTACCCGCACTCGGCGTCGATCGTCGAAGGCGATCGTGACACGATAGCTCGTCAGCGTGTTGTGGAAGCGGTCATAGATATGCACACGATGGGCGCCAAGCTCATCGGCGGGTACACCTAGCGCGTAGTTCTTCGCAGCGGCTGCGCAGTCGCGGCAGACTGCCCAGTAGTCCGTTGCCTGCGTCGAGATTGACGTCAGGCCAGCCAGGTAAGTCAGTGCGGCCAGCGCCAGTGGTTTGATCATGTCATTACCTCATGGTGGTGACGCGACACGCGACGGCCATCCAGGCGCGTGGCTGGCGCCGAATGTCGGTCTATTACACCGCGTGACGAAGCGCAATGACGCAAGCATTTGCGCCAACTCTGTGTACTTATTGCAGTGCGCAGAGTCCGTGTTGACCAGAGCAATCGCGACTCTCGCAGTCCGTGCAAATCGGCTTGTCAGATACTTGAGAAATCTGCTGGTTACGGTATAGTTCGCCCTCCGCCCAGGCGGGAGACGGGCATACGCACTGCCAGATGCCCGGCGAAGTGAACCCAAAGCGGGCCGTTAGCTCAGATGGTAGAGCAGTTGGCTTTTAACCAATTGGTCATAGGTTCGATCCCTATACGGCCCACCACTTCCTCCAGCTCTTCAATACCCTGACTCCAGGCGTGCCGGCTTTCTCACTCAATCAAGCCGCAGTTTGCGTTCATACTCAGGTATCATTCGGTCGTTTTGGCAAAACCGGTATGGACGTTCAACGATGAGCGAGCTTCCCTGGCAGGTGCATAAATTTGGTGGCAGCTCATTGGCTGATGCGCAGTGTTTTTCGCGCGTCGCCGATTTGATGCTGAGCCAGCCGAGCAACCAGCGATACGCAATCGTCGTGTCAGCGATGGGCGGCATGACTGACGCGCTACTTGGCCTGTCTGCTAGCGCAGCCGCCGGGGATGCAGATTTCGCACCGGGGTTGCTTGCATTGGAGAAGCGCTACGAAGCTGCCGCCGGCGCACTATTGGATCCACCGGCGCGCGGTCAGCTGCTGGATGCTTGGTATCGCGATCGCAACGATATTCTTGATCTGCTCCAAGCGGTCGTACTGATTCGATCCGCACCGCAGCGCACCCACGATGTGATTGCAGGTTATGGGGAAATTTGGTCTTCGCGATTGCTTGCCGCGCTGCTACGCCAGCGCATTGATGCGAAGCGCACGGTGGGATGGCTCGATGCACGCGACGTCGTCTGTGTATCCAGTACCCGGTTGGGGGTAAGCGTCATCTGGCCGGTCTCGCAACAACGCCTGGCCAACACCGACGCTGTACAGCAGTCGCAAGTGCTCGTCGTAACCGGATTCATCGCCAGTGATGAGAGCGGCTTGCAAACCACGCTGGGCCGCAATGGCAGTGACCATTCGGCCGCTATTTTCGGTGCACTTTTGAATGCAAATGCGGTCACGATCTGGACGGATGTGCCAGGCGTGATGAGCGGTGATCCGCGTCGCATTCCCGACGCCAAGGTCATCTCTGCGTTGTCTTACAACGAAGCCATGGAGCTGGCCTATTTCGGCGCCAAGGTCATTCATCCGCAGACCATGGGTCCGGCAATCGCACACGACATACCCTTGTACATCCGCAGCACGTTTGCGCCGGAGTTACCGGGTAGTCGGGTCAGCCGCGACAGCACCTCCGGTGAGCCGATAAAGGGCATTACGTCCATTGATGGGCTCGCCGTGATCAATGTGGAGGGTTCCGGCATGATCGGTGTGCCGGGCACGGCGCATCGCCTGTTCCGAGCGCTGCGTGCTGCCGACATTTCGGTCATCCTGATTTCACAGGCAAGTTCGGAGCATTCCATCTGTTTTGTCGTCGGTGAGGAGAACGCAGACGATGCATGCGCGGTGGTGCGTGATGCGTTTGCTAAGGAAATAGAAGGCGGGCAGATTCAGAGTGTGGTCGCCAGCGCATCGTGCAGCGTCATCGCGATCGTCGGCGACGACATGTCCGGCCGCCCCGGTGTCGCTGGGCGATTTCTCAATACGCTGGGCCAGGCCGGAATCAACGTCATCGCCATCGCGCAAGGTTCCTCTGAGCGAAACATTTCTGTAGTCGTGCCTCGCGCAGATGCGACACGCGCGATTCGAGCCGTTCATGCCGGGTTCTACTTGTCTGCCAAAACGATGTCGATTGGCGTGATCGGGCCAGGTACGGTCGGCGGTGCATTGCTTGACCAGCTCAACAGCCAGGCCGAGCGCCTGTTGCAAGACTTTAACCTGGATTTACGCGTGCGCGGCATCGCAAGTTCGCGACGTATGTTGCTCGACGATAAGCAAGTTGACCTTGCCGAATGGAGAGACACCTACCCGAACCAGGCTGGCGAGCTGTCACTTGAGACATTCGTTGATCACATTGATGCAGACCATCTGCCGCACGCGGTGCTGATCGATTGCACCGCTGACGATGCGATAGCTGAGATGTATCCGCAATGGCTCGCGCGTGGTATTCACATCATTACTCCCAACAAGAAGGCCTTTAGCGGGCCGATGTTGCGGTACGAGGCGATGCAGGCCGCTGCGCGGGCGGGATCGAGCCGCTACTTCTATGAAACGACAGTTGGTGCGGCGCTGCCCATCGTACAGACACTGCGTGACCTCAGAGAAACCGGCGATACGGTGCGCTCGGTAGACGGAATCTTCTCCGGCACACTGGCATATTTGTTCAACACCTATGACGGCACGACCGCGTTTTCCAGGATTGTGCGCGAGGCGCGCGATGCAGGCTATACAGAACCGGATCCACGGGATGATTTATCTGGTATGGATGTTGCCCGCAAGCTGACGATTGCGGCGCGTGAGCTTGGCTTCAGCCTGTCGCTAGACGATTTGCCCGTCGAATCGCTGGTTCCGGTTTCGTTGCGTGATGTCAGCGTTGACGAGTTCCTGGCCAAGCTCGATAGTTCAGATGCCCAAATGCAGGAGCGATTGCGCCAGGCGCGTGAGCGTGGGTGCGTGTTGCGCTATATCGGCAAACTGGACAGTCAAGGCAAGGCATCGGTGGCGCTCATGGAGCTGCCGACTGATGATGCGTTTGCGAATATTGCATTGACCGACAATGTCGTAAGAATCTCCAGCGATCGGTACGCGAACAATCCATTGGTGATTCAAGGCCCCGGCGCCGGTCCGGAGGTCACTGCGGCAGGGGTGTTTGCGGACTTATTGCGCCTCGCTGCGCAATTGGGGAACCCGCGGTGACCGCCAGTTACGCCGAGGCTTTTGCGCCAGCATCCATTGGCAATGTGGCTGTTGGTTTTGACAACCTGGGCCTGGCGATCGCCGGCGCCGGTGATAGCGTCATTGCCAGGCGAATAGAAGATCCGACCGTAAGACTGAGCGCGATCACGGGTGATCGAATTGCGTCCGATGCCAACCAGCTCAGCTGTGTGACGGACGAGAACACGGCCGGCATCGCGGCCAGCGCATTCTGGGCACGCCATGGTGATCGCGGCGGTGTTGATTTGTCGTTGGCCAAAGGTACGCCGCTGGGTTCCGGGATGGGTAGTTCGGCCGCGTCGGCCGTTGCGGGTGTCGTGGCGGTCAACGCGCTATTGGACCAGCCGTTGCCGATGGGCGAGTTGCTGGAGTTTGCATTAACCGGCGAGGCTTTTGCCAGCAAGGCGCGACACGCGGACAACGTCGCGCCCAGCCTGCTCGGTGGTCTCGTTCTATGCCCGGCCGATTACTTGCCGCGCTGCGTATCCATCCCGGCGATCAAGGGTGTGTACTCGGTTCTGGTACACCCGCATTTGCGTGTCAACACGGCAGCCGCACGGGCTGCGCTGTCAGCATCGGTACCGCTCGATGCTGCTGTCCGCCAGTTGGGCATGCTTGCGCGCTTTATTGACGCCTGCCATCGAGGTGACGCGGCGCTGTTGGCTGGTTGTGTCGCGGATGATCTTATCGAACATCAACGGTCGCACTGGGTCACGGGGTTTGCTGATGCTCGGGACGCGGCGATGAGTAACGGGGCGTTCGGATGTTCGCTGTCGGGTAGCGGCCCCAGCCTGTTCGCATTGTGCCAGCAAGCGCACGCTACACAAATCGCGGCGGCCATGCAGGCAGCATTCTCGTCGCATGACGTGGCATCTGATTACTGGATATCACCGATGCAGTCAGCCGGCGCAGTGGTTCGGGAGCGTCGCTCATGAAGTTTCGCAGCACGCGCGGCGGGCCGTCAGTCTCGCTTGATCAGGCGCTATTGCAGGGTCTGGCAAGTGACGGTGGTTTGTTCGTACCTGAGAACCTGCCGCAGTTTGAGCAGGACGCATTTGAAGATGCCGCATCACTGCAGCACATCGCCGAAGCGTATTTGAGACCGTTTTTTGCAGATTCGTCGTTGTTGCCCGCACTGCCGGAGATTGTCGCCGAGACATTTAGCTTTGACATTCCACTGGTTGATCTCGCACCTGTGCTGGCATCGCCCGTTTCGGTGCTCGAGTTATTCCATGGGCCAACCGCGGCATTCAAAGATGTCGGAGCAGGCTTTTTGGCGGCCTGTCTGACTCGGCTGGATGCGAGCACCGACGATCGCCGACCGCTGACCATCCTGGTGGCGACTTCCGGCGATACGGGTGGTGCGGTCGCCGCGGCATTTCATCAGCGCGCCGGAGTCGATGTCGTTGTGCTTTTTCCCGAGGGTCGGGTGTCGCCGAGGCAACAGCACCAGTTGACCTGCTGGGGCGACAATGTCCAGGCGTTAGCGGTTCGTGGCGACTTCGACGATTGTCAGGCGTTCGTCAAGAAGGCCTTTACCGATCCGTCGCTTGCCGAGTCCTTTCGTTTCAGTTCTGCGAACAGCATCAACATCGGCCGCCTGTTGCCGCAAAGCGTCTACTACGCCTACGCGGCCCTCCGCTATTTTCGCGAAACCGGGCGACGACTATCGTGGATGATTCCAACCGGCAATCTCGGTAACGGCCTTGCAGCAGTCTTAGCGCGCGCCTGCGGGCTGCCGCTGGGGGACATTGTTTTCGTGACTAATGCTAACCGCACGGTGCCCGACTATTTTACGTCCGGAGTCTATGCCGGCCGGCCGGGGCAGGCTACCCTTGCCTCGGCAATGGACGTCGGAGACCCGAGCAACATGGAGCGATTGCGACACCTGTTCGGCGAACGGGATAGCCTGGTCGCGGGTGGATTGTCTGCGACCAGCGTGGACGACACGGCGATCGAATTACAGATCCAGCGCGATTACAAGCGCCTGCCGTTTGCCTGGTGCCCGCACAGTGCCACGGCAATGTACGCGTGGGAGCATCTCGACGATGCGCGCCGGTCCAAAGACTGGGCGTTGGTGGCTACCGCTCACCCGGCTAAGTTCGACACGATTGTCGAGCCGCTAGTGGGTACCACGGTTGCCATGCCCGCCGCATTGGCGGCGTTGATGGAGCGCCCAGCGGCGTTCACCACGATCGCGCCAACGGTTGCGGCGCTGCGCGAGGCGATGGCATGAATGCGATCCAATGGCAGGACTATGTGCGCGCCGCGTTCGTTGCACCCGGGCCGG
>JBCCCC010000112.1:0-11068 GCA_039033695.1 Pseudomonadota bacterium
CGGCAACGAATTGAACATTCGGACAGAGTCCTACTCGTTCTAGAAAGCGTTGAGTAAGCGGGTCGAGTGCCGGACACCTTTCTGGCGGCACTATGGCGGCGGAAGCCGAAGAACAGAGTGCAAGTCCACATGCCGCGACTGGAGTCGTTTCCTGCGCGCTCATAGGCTCTTAAGCAAGTATGAGTCGGTTTGGCAACTGCCAGGAAAATGCCGTGGCCGAGAGCTTTTCCTCTTTAACGCTACTCGCATCGATTACACGCTATTCGCTACTTGGTTCGTGAGGCGTGCGCCTCGTCCACCGACCAAACGCGCTCGAAAAACTACCGGGGTCTCGGTTTGCACGAAGCAGCGCAATCTCGTTGATGTGCAACGAGCTTTTGGTCAGGTATCGAATTGCCGGCTCTTGGCGTGTCTTGTCGCCGCGCGCCAACAGAGGTCTTCAGCTGCGAGGCTCGAGGAATGCACCCACGATCCGCGGTAGGCGATGCAGCGAATCCTTGGTTGCGAGTCGCCCATCGATCGACGGATCCCCCATTTGCTGTATTCGGTAGTCAGGCAGATTTTCACCAAAATGCCGCATGACGATCGTGTCGACGATACGCTCTTTTGCAATGACGAGACAGCCTGGTCATACGGCTCGAGTCACGGGTGTTTGTGAGATGCTCTACGGCTCCAAGACGCACGCGGTGTGGACGGACGGGATATCCCAGACCTCCGCGATCTGTCCCTCGACGATGCGCCACACAACCACCACATCGACTTCGATTCGGCAGGCACCCATATTGATCTGTTGCTTGCGATGAATAACAACCAACTCATCTCCAAGAGCGTTGATGGATACAATGTTCGGCCTAAATGCGTCGCCAGTCATCGTTTCGAGTTTATCAAAGAAAGATCGTATCCCCGCGTGCCCAACATAGTCACCGTGCAGGTCCGGCAGGCGGGGATTGTAGTAGTGAAAGACGGCGTCTTCCGCGAACACACCGACGGTGCCAGGTACGTCCGTCGGATCAAACAGCTTCAAGATTCTTACATTAGGGTGGTCTTCACTCATAAGCAGCTATCCTTATCACGTTGAACTTTGCCGATAGAACGCGGGAAGCAATAGCAGCAACCTCGTATTAGTCCAGCGGCCTCGCGCCGCCGACCACATACGGGTTGCCAAGCGTGAGGTATACAGTGTCTTGCCCACCCTCGGCGAACCCCCATGCCAGATAAACCGGTCCGAGCGCAGTGTCGGACCCGACAAATATTGCGCCTGCAAACCGGAGGGTCTCTCTGCCTATATCGTCGCGGTCATCCCACACGTTACCTGCTTCCACACTTAGGCCGGCGTAGGTTGGCGCCCATCGACTTTTGTACAAGCGGCGAAAGCCCGTCAGCGATGCTAACGCGAAGTGCTGGCCGGCAAATCTATTCCGGGAATAACCGGACAACCTGCCGAGGCCGCCCAGCAAGAACTGACTTTCAAGTGGCGCATTGTTATCGAGTGTCGTTCCGGCCTCCACACCAACCAACATGGTGTACTCACCAATAGACTTTGCCCAAGTGGACGCCCCAACGAGCTGTTCGAACTTCGATTTTCCGCCAGCGTCTTCACGCGACCAGAATGCGCCGATCCCGCCTGCGAGGCCGCTACGCGGAAAACTGACGTTGTCCAACGTGTCGTATTGAAAGGATGTGAAGTACTCGCCGACATCCACCGACCGATCTGACACCGGCAGCACGCCGACGGTGGCACGCGCATCCCCGTCGAAATGGTTCCAACCGATTCGGAACTCCGCGTTTGTCCCAAGCTCAGTGCCCAGTGACAAGCGCGTGCCCCACCCTTCGACACGAAGATTGGCTGCTAGTCGCCCATCGTCGAAAAACTGGAAACTGCGCCTTGCGATCTGCGACTCGACTTGAACGAAGTGGCGTTGACGCGTGCTGATCGGTTGGTACCAATCAAAGCTGATGCCCTGAAGCTCGCCCAGGTCGAGTTGGGCGCGCCACTCCCCGCCAAGCTCATTGACAGCGGTGCGCAAATACGCGATGCCGACATTGAAATCGGATCCAACCGAAAAGTCTTCAGAAAGAATCAAGCCGAACTGCAAATAGTCTGGGCCCCACGGTCTCGGGCGCACATCGAGTTGTAGAACGGCTCCGTTCGCGTCTGGAATCAGCAGGTAGTCCACCGATTGAAACAACTCCAAACCGTAGATATTGGCCATTCCTGACTCAATCGCCTTACTGTCGACTACATCGCCTGCTGATATGCCCAGACGACTAGCGATGAGTGTGTCGCTCACGCCAGAGCCATTGCGTATCTCAACGCGCGCAATCTTGTAGCTGTTAGTTGTTGACGGTTGCATTCGCCCTGCGAGGTAAGCTTGATAGTCTGGCGGGCTCATGCTGAGCGGCGCGAGTTTACGTCGAGCCCTGTTAGTCGCATCAATCCCAGATTGAACCGACGCTAATGTCTGTTCAAAGTCCAGCCCGCCGACGCCCGCAAGTTCGGGTGCAATCAGAATATCCTGAGACTCAAGGCTTGCGAGTTGGGTTATCACGTTGCGTTGCGTTAGCAGGTTGGTCAGTTGATCAGCGATCGTCAACGCTGAGTCGAGCTCATCGTTATCCAGTAACGGTGACGTGATATCCACAGCGATCACGATATCCGCTCCCATGGCGCGAACCACGTCAATGGGGAGGTTGTTTGCGGGGCCGCCGTCAACTAGCAACCTGCCGTCGCGTTCAACAGGCGCGAAGAAGACAGGAACCGACATACTGGCGCGAACCGCTATCGCAAGATCTCCACGGTCAATGATGACCGCGTCTCCGGTTTCCAGATCCGTCGCTACGATACGAATTGGCGTTGGTAGCGCTGAGAAGTCTTCTGTCTCATTGATTGGGCCGTATTGGCGCCTGAGGAACTGTACGACCTCTTGACCTTGTACCAAGCCTGTTGGAATAGCGAGTCGGCCTTCCTTGAATCCCGGTCGGTACTTTACGAGGTAACTGAAACTGTCACGCTTGCGGCGGAACGGCAGCTCGGCTCGGTCTGGTTTGTCATCGAGAATGCGACTCCAATCAATGCCTGCCACTACCGCTTCGATTTGTTGCGGCGCCAGCCCAGAGGCATAGAGGCTACCGATAATCGCCCCGGCACTGGTTCCCGCGATACAGTCTATTGGGATACGTTGTGCCTCCAGAGCACGCAGCACGCCGATGTGAGCACCTGCCTTGCTGCCACCGCCGCTTAGGGCAAGCCCAACCTGCGGGCGGCCGGATTGCGGCGAGTCACACGCTTCTACGTCGCCGCATAAGGCCGGTATTAGCAGCATGAATAACGACCAGCGTGACGCTGTCGCAAGCGTCGTACCTGCGATTCGCGGAAAGACCATTGCCCCCATTGCCCTCCCGGATGGCACCCTGCTGTCGTTGTACACGGTAGGCGATGAAGCGTAACAGGGCCATACGGTATTACCGCAGGAGGCAACCCGCGGTAAGTAGGTACATGTCGCGGTTTTCGTCGCCCATGAAAACCAATAGCCTGAGACTTTGCCCAAGATAGGTCATGCGTGTGACCAACCAACTCATGTCGTCCACCGAGCCAGATCGATCCGTCGAAAGTGTCCAGGCCTTCACGACGGGGGCAGCGCAACAGCACAAAGAACACCGCTTTGGTAGCCGCGCACCGAAAATATGGTGGGCATTGACGTCTCGCAGTTGGATAGAGATTCCTATCAATGTGTTTGTCATCAAGCATCAAGACGGCCAGGTGCTGTTCGATACAGGATTGGATCCGGCAGTAAACTCTGACCCTCACTACGTCCACTCTGCGATTGGCAGGTTCTTCATGCGCCGTGTGTTCCGCTTTGATATTGGCCCAGACGACACGGTTACGGCGAACTTAATGCGATTGAACCTGCGTGCGGAGGACGTAAGCACGGTCGTCGTATCGCATCTGCACTTCGACCACATTGGCGGCATCGGTGACGTTCCACAGGCTGAGCTCTTGGTCAGTCGCGACGAGTGGGAACAGCTGTCCGGTCCACACCCGGATCGCGACTACTTCTTTCGCGAACATATAATACTGCCCGGTGCTAAGTGGCGCCCTATCGATTTCGCTAGCACGGACGATCCCATATTGGCCCCGTTTGGCGGTTGTTACGATGTCATGGGTGATGGCGCTCTAATACTAATCCCGACACCTGGACACACTCGGGGGTCCCTATCGATGCTCATCCGCACACAAGAGCGCCCGCCGCTGCTACTGATCGGGGACCTGAGTTATTCGCCGGAGCTACTCATGCGCGATCAACTGCCCGGCATCTTCGCCGACAAGTCACAGCTGGCAGCGTCGTACGCGAAGGTTCGTACACTTAAGTCGCAACTACCAGACCTTGTCATTCTCGGCAGCCATGACCCCGCCGCGATCGATTTGCTCCAAGACGGTGCGCTATTCAGGTAACCAACGCTCAACGGACCGCAATAACTGCCGTGCCAAACTTATCGGCACGGAGACAGCAGCAATTACTCAGCGGCTGGCTCAACGAGAGGCGGCATCGGCCGCCCCATCACAGTTTCTATGAGCCCACGGTAATAGTCGGCAATCAATGGCTCGTCGCCAATGGCTTCAATGATTCGCGTCATGACGACCCAGCCGTTGGCACCGTTCACGAAGATGACAGCGCCATTTCGCGTATTCGGTGAGTAATACACCATGGCATTCTCACCGGCATCACTGCCACTGTGCTTGAGTACCTTGTGGTCGGCATACTCGAAGACTTGCCAGCCGAGCCCATGACCAAACTGGGTCGGACACGTCAGCCAGGATAATTCCGGGCATTGGTAGATATCGTCTTGTGCTAGAGAAGTAATGATTCGTTCCCGTTCGGCAATCTGCGCTTCGCTAAGCCAGGAACTCTCCAGCAATGCCGTTATGAGTTTCGCATATGCCGGAACGGTTGAGAGTAAGTCGTCTGCTGCGCTGTTGGCATCACCTCTAGCCAAGCTTTCATTGAGTTCAGCGATCGGACGGTAGCTTCCTTCGGCGTCCATTGGGGTTGTGATACGACCGACAGTCCACTCAGCGATCATGCCCATAGACATCTCTCGGATACCAGCCGGGCCCAGCACATGCTCAAACGCCAATTCCTGGAGCGGTTGCCCTACTTTCGCTGATGCGTATCTCGCCGCAAGCTCGATACCGGCACCTGAATAGCTGAACCGCGTATCGGGGTCATGGTCAAATGCGAGAACGCCATCTTCATAGGCGTACGCCCAATTCAGCAAGCCAGCGCGATGCGAAAGCAATAGGCGTGCAGTCAGGAGCGAGTATCGTGGGTCAATACTCAAGTCAGGGTGATCTACGTATGCCGCAATCGGCTCATCAAGGTCGATAAGGCCTTTAGCACTCAGCGCTATCAGGGTTTCCGCCGTAATCGTCTTGGCGACCGACGCCGTATTGAAAACGGTATTCGTATTAACCGCTATGCCCGGCCCTTGTTCGCCATAGTATCCTTGCCAGACGAATTCGCCGCCTCGAATAACTGCGATGCCAACGCCAGCCGCCTTCTCTTCTTCAATCAGCTCGGGGACGAGCGCATCGAGTGAGGCGCCTACGGCTAGGCTCGTCTCCTCATGAACGGGGCCCTGAACGGGTGGAGACGAAGCGCAACCGGCCAAATAGGCGCATAGTAGAATGGCGATCGAGACGTTACGCATGGGCGAAGTATTCCTTGGCAATAGAGTTTTAGGCAACTCTCGGAGATTTGCGTCAATACGAAAGGAATCGATTAACGGTGAGGGTCATGTATGGCGCAGTACCCAGTTGGACAGGCGGTTAATCGTCGCCCTTACTCAGCACACTGCCAAAGGTATCTTTGACTGCCTAGACAGACGGCCACATGGCCGACTTCGGATTCGAACTTGATTATAGTTACGTGCATTGATTTGAACAACAACGTTAATGCCTGGCACAACGAGCAATCATTTAGCCCTAGTCCAATTCGAACAGTGTGTCTCACTAGGCTTCTGGTTTGGAAAAGCCAGGACGCCGATCGAGGACTTGCTATCGATGACAAAGCACCACCCAGATGCGCGAACCGCGCAGAACCTATAGCGATGCGCAAGGGCCTGTCCCAGGCGAACTGGAGCCATATGCAAGGCCTGGACTAAGCTCGAGAACGCTTTATCGGTCGGTGGCTCGAAGAACCACAGTCATCGAAGATATTAGAGATGACTTCTAATTGAAATTACTCACTTGTGAATACGGCCACTCAAATCGGATTCGTCCCCTTCTTCGCGCAACAGACCTCGGCCGAGGAGATCGCGCAAGAACGCGTCGGGCGAGTAACGGAGGTACATCGCTCTCAGATCGTAATCTCAAATGGTGCTGAGGAACGCGTGCTGCGGATGACGTCGAGTTGGAGCACCGTCCCTCCTGAGCAGCGACCCACGATAGGCGATTGGGTCGTTCTTGACGAAGCACACGCCCGACTGCAGCGGGTTCTTGATCGCAAGAGTTTGTTTCAACGCGTGGCGCCCGGTGAAAAAGCTGAGACGCAGTTGATCGCAGCCAACATCGATGTTCTTTTTGTCGTGACATCTTGCAATGAGGAATTCAAAGAGTCACGGCTTGAGCGATACCTAGCGCTCGCGGCAAACGCGGGCGTGATACCTGTTGTCGTACTTACCAAAACTGATTTGTCCGATAATCCTGATGCCTACGCGGAACGTGCGCGTCGCGTGCAGCCAAGTTTGCCGGTGGAGTCAATCAACGCTCTGGACGAGGATACCATTGGTGGCATTCGTGCCTGGATTGAGCCTGGGAGCACCGTTGCTCTGGTGGGTTCTTCAGGTGTTGGCAAATCGACGCTTGTGAACCTGTTGGCACAAGCGCACGTCGCCGCGACGGGCGAAATACGCGAGGACGACAAGAAGGGACGCCATACCACAAGTCATCGTGCCCTGTATCGACTGCCCGGCGGAGGTCTGGTGATTGACGTGCCCGGCATGCGGGAGCTGAAGGTCGCCGATGTGGATAGTGGTCTTTCCACAGTATTCGACGACATAGAGGCGATCGCATCGAAGTGCAGGTTTGCGGATTGCAGCCACACGTCCGAGCCAGGGTGTGCGGTTTGCGAGGCGATTGCCAACGGCGAGTTGGATGCGCGTCGATTGAGTAACTACGAGAAGCTGCTGCGCGAGAACCAGAGAAACAGCGCATCGCTCGCCGAAAGACGGTCGCAAGGCCGAGTATTCGCCAAGACCGTCAAGCAAATGAAAGCCCTGAAACAGCGCCAGACACAAAGAGACTACTCGACCGCGTCTGCCCCAGATTCCGCGGCCGCCTATGGCTGCTCTGATCCTTGCCGGAGAGAAAAAATGGTAACTGCCAAATTAGGACGGATTGTATGGCACGATCTGTTCACTCCCGATACCGAAGCGGCGAAAGAATTCTACGCAAGCATCGCCGACTGGCGCTTTACGGTCGAGCATGCAACGGATTTTGCGTGGGGTGGCGGTGAGAGAGACTTCATTCTGGCGCTCTCTGATGATGAGGCGGGCGCGGGATTCGTGGGGCCGCCTCATGGACGGTTCTCTGGCTGGGTGCCTTACGTCGAGGTAGCGGACGTTGATGACGCAGCGCTTCGCGCCCAGCAGCTCAAGGGGTCCGTAGAGAAGCCCCCGTTCGAGGTGCCCGGCGTCGGGCGCAACTGCGTTCTTCGCGACCCGGCCGGCGCACTCATCGGCATCTGCTTGTCGCGACATACGTTTCCCGCGCCCACCGTCCAGTTTGGCGTGGAATGCTACTTAACAGGATCGGTTGATTTCCCTGAGGATTTCTATCACGGATTATTCGATTGGAGGCTAATATCGACGGGCGGCTCCAACATCGAGCGAGTTACGTTGTCTGGAAAAGATATCGCCCTGAGATGTTCGGACGATACGCACACCGAAAGCCAGGCCTCGTGGGTGCCGAGTATCCGGGTTAATCGACTCGATAGCGTTATAGAGAAGCTGCGCGTGAGCGAAGAGTCAATTGTTTCGTCCAATGGGAGTGGTCCAAATGGCGACAGTAATGCCTTGGTGTGCGACCCGAACGGCGCCCTTTGCTACCTCATCGACTAGGCGCGTACCGACTTCTCTATGCGAGGTGTCGAACCAACATAGGCTACCGGCGGTGCCATCTCGATTCGGGATTCATGACGTATATGGAACCAATGGTCAAACCGACCTTAGTGCGAATACGAATCCCCGAGGATCACAGAACCTCGCAACTGGTTCGATAAACTGCGTGACGCTGTCCAATGAATGCATAAAGTGGTGTGGGCACGCAGCTAGTTGGCCTGTCCAGCGAGCTGCAAACGCGCCATTCGAGCTGAATCGGTCAGGTCGCAGATACGGCGCTGCAGTAAAACAGCAGCCAGGCGCCGAACGGCCACGAGGCGCGGACTAGCGGATCAATGGTGCACGCGTTACCGAACGATAGGAGAAACGCTCAACGCCAGTGGTATTCAAACGGCATTTCCCGGAATCGGGCACTGCTCGCAGGCCCCAACCTCGCATAGTCGACAAATATTGTGTTTGTCCATTTCCGACTTTGGAAGGTTCTTTAGGACTTTGGACAAAAGGACGCCGAGAGAAGCGCGCTCCTCCTTCGATAGCCCGTCCAGCGCTACCTCGAGCTCCCCTCCTCGCTGCTTGAGTAAGCGTTTCCTAAGCCCTGTACCTTTTTTCGTCAGATGAAGCGAAACAGCACGAGCATCTTGCGCCCGGCGTCGTTCTACGAGGCCATCGTCCGCCAGCCGATCGACAAGCCGCACGGTTCCCGGATGCGACAGTCCCAGCACCTGGCGCAACGGCTCGACAGACAAGCCCGGCGCATAGCCAAGCACAACGAGCGCTGCCGCTGCTTCCCCGCTCCGTTTCGCTGTAGCGTCGAGATTTTGGCGAATGCGGTCGGTCATCGCGATCGCAACCGCACCCAGTAGGTTTGCCGTTCTGTCCACACCTAAAATCTATGCGTAACGCATAAAAAAATCAACCGCAGGCTTGACGAATTATATGCGTAGCGCATATATTGTGAGAATTAGTGATCCAGCTAAAGGAGTTCAGATGACAGACGACCTGCGGCGAAAGCTTATTATCGGAGCTGGATTAGCAAGCGCTACGACGCTCGCTGGCGGCGCAAACTCAGACATCGAACGAGCTTCGACCGAAAACGCCAGTGCGATCGACGAGCGTCCTCCTAGCCCCGTAGGCTGGGACCCGGATGCGCCACCGTCGCTTGAGTATCTGTTTGAAGCGCGGGTCAAGCTCCACCTGCCGCCCCTCGAAACCGGGCGAATGTCGGATGGTAGTCGCGTCATTTTCCTGGTGAAGAACGGTACCTTCGAGGGCCCGCGACTGCGCGGGCGCGTCGTGCCCGATTCTGGCGCGGACTGGATTAGGCTTAGACCGGATGGCACTGGAGTCCTGGACGTTCGGTTTTGTCTTGAGACGCACGACAATGCCTTGCTGTATGTCTTCTGGAAAGGCCGATTCTGGGCACCGCCTGAGCATGCCGAATATGCACTAGATGTAACCAAGCCTGACGATCCAGAGGGCGCGTGGCGTTACTACTTCCGAACGGCGCCAATGTTCGAGACTGGCGATTCGCGCTATCAGTGGTTGAATAATATTGTTGCGGTCAGTAAATCGAGAACAGGAGATGGCGGACCGATTCACCGAGTTTTCGCGGTGACCTGAGATCAACGCCATCGACACGACACGCGGCCACTAACCTGACCCATCAATCACCAGAGGAGATTGCCATGTCAAAGACGCAACAGGAAAAAGCCACCGCCTTCGCCGCGCTCCATGAGCGAGATGAGGCCTTCGTTATTGCGAACGCCTTTGACGGTTGTTCTGCGCGCATGTTCGAGGCGCTAGGCTACGAGGCGATTGCCACATCCAGCTGGGTCCAAGCAGCCATGCTCGGACGATTCGATGGCAACACATCCCGAACTGAAGCTATGGCGCATGCCAAGGTGATCGTTGAGGCGAGTGATTTACCGGTGTCGGCAGACCTGGAAAACGGCTTCGGAGAAGCACCGGATGATGCAGCAAACACCATCACACAAGCGGGCGCGATTGGCCTTGTGGGCGGATCAATTGAGGATGCCTCGGACGACGCGTCAAACCCAATCTATGGCTTCGACCTTGCTGTCAAGCGTGTCGAAGCAGCGGTTGCTGCTGCCAGAGCGCTTCCTTTCAAGTTCACGCTCACTGCGCGGACTGAAAACTTTGTTCGCGGAATCACGGACCTTGAGGACACGCTACGCCGCTTGCAGGCCTTTGAAGCAGCCGGTGCAGATGTGCTAATGGCCCCGGGATTGCCAGACCTCGAATCTGTCCGCCATGTGTGCAAAAACGTCGGCAAGCCCGTCAACTTCATGGCGGGTATTCCGGGCCAGTCTTTCACACAGTCGGCGCTACAGAATGCTGGCGTGACGCGTATTAGCGTTGCGACGTCGTTGTACACCACCGCTATGGCAGCCGCCTGGGAGGCAGCAATCGAAATACGAGATCACGGGACGTTTACTTACATTGATCGCCCAGGCGTAATAGATTTCGCCACGCTTCTTCGATCAACGTAGGACTGAGGGTGGCTCGGGGACGCCTGTTTCAATGGCAGGTCGGCCACAATTCGCTGATAATCTATCGCCATGCTCTACCAGAGTTTTCAAACACCGATGGGTTCTTGCGGCATTGCCTGGAACCGGGCCGGGCTGACACGCGTGCTATTGCCTGAGCGTTCAACAGATGTGATCGATGAGCGCATGCGTAAGCTTGGCTATAGGCCTGCGCCGCACGTGCTTCCCGCAGACGCCGCGCGTACCATCGAAGTTCTGTCAGTCTACTTTGATGGTGAGGCGGTCTCGTTTGACGAATTCCGTTTGGATTGGAGCGGAACGCCGCCATTTGCGCGCCGCGTCTACCAGACCTTGCGCAAGCTGCAAAGAGGCTCGACCACAACGTATGGTGACCTCGCAAGACAAGTGGGCAACCCCTCTGCCGCACGAGCAATCGGTGTCGC
>JBCCCC010000113.1:0-11056 GCA_039033695.1 Pseudomonadota bacterium
CCGCGACGAGCCGCGGGCTTACAAAAATTAAGGCGATTCTATCGACGCGTCGCCGCGCTGACAATCACCGGATCATGCGTGATCGTTCGCTGCCTCGTCCGCAACATTGAAGCTCTCGCCGCAACCGCACTCACCAGCCACATTCGGATTACGAAAACGGAACATCTGGTTAAGTCCGTCTTTGACGAAATCCACTTCAGTGCCATCAAGCAGCGGCAGACTCGCAGGGTCTACAATCACTTTTAGATCATCCTGCTCAAACACCTGATCGTCGGCATCGACGCTATCGGCGTAATCGATGACATACGCGAAACCATTGCAGCCGGTTTTCTTTACGCCCAACCGCAAGCCGATACCTTGACCGCGTTCGGCCAGGTAGCTGCGCACCCGTTGGGCCGCACTATCTGTCAATGAAATTGCCATAATTCTTCACTCACTGGGTAACAAGCTGCGCCAACACATCGCGCCAGGCGTCTTCTACAACCAACATGTCCGCAAGATATTCGCGTGGCAGCTCCAACTGCGCGAGCCACTCAACCGGTTCAGCGGGCGGCAATGCATTGAGCGGCGACTTCTCGCACCGCCGCGCCCACAGCTCACAGCCGCCAATCAGGCCCAAACCACCAAATGCTCGGTAACGCACCTGTTGTAGCACGTTATCTGCCGTTTTCACGGTGAATTGTACCTCAGATCCGCCCGAAACGCCGCCCGCGCGGCCTGTCACAGTTGGCCTGTCGACGCTGCCGACATGCCTGAGCTCGTCCAATTGACGCTCCAGCGCTGCGGAGCCACTCATCCCGGGGGCACCTGCCCCAACTCGCCAGCGATCCGCCGCGCCATGTCTACGGCATCTCGGAACCGGTCGGCCACAAGATCCACCTCGTCGGCGGTTGTCATGCGACCGATCGAGAAACGCAGCGAGGCAGCCGCCAGCCGATCATCCAACCCCAACGCACGTAATACGAATGACGGCTCGCGAACCGCCGAATTGCAGGCCGAACCGGTGGCGAGCGCCACAGGCCGCATCGCGGCCACAAGTGTCTCGCCCGCGACGCCGGCAACAGAAACGTTGATCAAAGACGGCAATCGATCGGCTGCATTGGCATTCAGTGAAACGCCGTCAATACTCAACAGCTGCTGCTCCAGCCTGCGGCCCATACTGGCCATTGACTGCATATCGTCGTCAAGCCGTGCCTCGACCAATGCAGCTGCCGCGCCAAACCCTGCGATCTGGTGTGGCGCCAGTGTGCCCGGCCGCAGGCCGCGTTGCTGACCACCGCCGAACAGCAGCGGCTCGACCTGCACACCATGTCGAGCAGCCAGGTACAAGGCACCGACCCCTTTGGGCCCATAACATTTGTGGGCGGTGACCGACAACAGGTCGATGGGCACCGCAGCCAAGTCGATGGGCAGTTTTCCAAATGCCTGGGCAGCGTCGACATGCAACATCGCTGGATGCTCATGCATCGCTGCGGCCAACGCCGGAATGTCGTTGATGACCCCGGTTTCGTTGTTTACCCACATTAGCGAGACTAGCTGTGTATCGTCGCGCAGCGCGCTGATCACCTGCGCAACAGTGACTTGGCCATCACGGCCAGGGGACAACCAGCTGATCTCAAAGCCTTCACGCTCGAGTTGACGGCAAGCATCAATCACTGCCTTGTGTTCCACCAGGCTGGTGATGATATGGCGGCCGCGATTAGCCCGATAACGCGCCGCACCAATGATCGCCAGGTTGTCGGACTCGGTGGCACCAGAGGTCCAGACGATTTCCTCGGGCATAGCGCCAAGCGCAGATGATAGGTGATTGGCGGCACGATCAACAACGTCCTGCGCCGCTCCGCCGAAAGCGTGCGATGAAGAAGGATTGGCAAAGGCTCGCGGATCTGTCAGACACGCAACCATTGCCGTGGTCACCTCGTCAGCGACAGGCGTCGTTGCGGCATAGTCCATGTAAACCGGCGAAATGTCAGGCAAGCCGAACACTAGTCCCCCCGCTGGCGCCAACGGTCAGACTCCAGAGCGGCCAGAATGCCGCGCAGGATATTGACCTCATTGCGATCCGGCTCGGCGCGCCCAAACAACCGGCGCAGCCGACGCATCAGATACCTTGGATTGTCGGGATTCAAAAACCCGCTCGCTAGAGACAGCCGTTCAATGTGCCCGAACAGATGCTCCATCTCGTCGGCGCTCGCCGGCGGCGCGTCCGGCGCTTGCGCACGAGCTGGCGGCTCGGTAGCGACGAACAGCTCATAGGCGATCACCTGCACTGCCATCGCAAGGTTTAGCGAACTGAACGACGTGGTGGGGATGTAGACCAGCGCCGCACAGCAGTCCATATCGGCATTGTTCAGGCCCGTTTTTTCCGGCCCGAAAACGATAGCCACGCGGCCGTCGCGACTGCGCTCATGCACCGCACTGGCTGCCTCGCGCACATCCATTTCCGGCCATTGGATACTGCGCTGACGAGCGCTCGTGCCGATCACCCACGTGCAATCCGCGACGGCGGCATCCAGAGACGTGTGAACCGTTGCATTATCCAGCACATCGGTCGCACCTGATGCCCTGGCGACCGCCTGGCCGCTTGGGAACGTGCGCGGATTAACCAACGCAAGATCAACCAGCGCCATGTTCTTCATCGCGCGTGCTACCGCGCCGATATTGCCCGGATGCGTTGTGCCTACCAATACGATTCTGATTGCGACCAAAGCGTTTACGCCCTTCAGTTTTCAGCGCTGCGCGCATGTCAACATGCTATTCTAGCGCCCCTCGCGGCTCGCCGGATAGCGCATTTGCGTTGTTTGCGTCTGCCACTCAATAGAATCGTCGAGACTGACATGCACGCTTTGCTCAATGTTGCCATTCAAGCCGCCCGCAAGGGTGGCGACTCGTTACTGCGCAGCCAGCGCCGTTTGCACGAACTCAATATTCAGTCGAAAGGCCGCAATGACTTTGTCAGCGAAGCGGACGATCTCGCCGAAGCCAAGATTATTGACGAGATTCGCAAGCACTACCCGGACCACGCCATCCTGGCCGAGGAAAGCGGTGCGAGCGGTAGTGGCGATGTGCAGTGGATCATTGACCCATTGGATGGCACGAACAACTTCCTGCACAACTTTCCGGTCTACTGTGTATCTATCGCCGTACAGATTAGTGGCCGCCTCTCGCACGGCGTCATCTATGACCCAATGCGCCAGGAAATCTTCAGCGCCTCACGCGGCGATGGCGCGCAGCTCGACGGTCGCAAAATCCGCGTCAGCGGTCGGCGCCAGATTGACGACGCGCTATTGGGCACTGGCTTCCCCTATCGTGAGGGTCAGCAAGCCGATCTCGATGCATACCTTGAACTCTTGAAGCTGGTTCTGCAAAACAGCGCCGGCATTCGTCGACCCGGCGCTGCGGCGTTGGATCTCGCATACGTTGCTGCCGGCAGGCTCGATGCGTTTTGGGAATTCGGGCTAAAATCCTGGGACATAGCCGCCGGTGCACTCATGATTCGTGAGGCTGGCGGCATCATCAGCGGTATCGACGGCAGCGAGGACTATCTGGAGGCCGGACATGTCATGGCTGGCACGCCGAGAGTCTATACAGCGCTCGCAAGACTGTTCGCCACCAAGGCGGCGAGCGCCATCAACGCACTGAGTTCGGTCAAGGTGACCAAGTAGCAAACTTGCGGAGTCGGCAGCTTGGTTTCCGCAACGAAAGCCCTGTGAGTATTTGTAGCCGTGTGCATCCGGCAGGCGGGGCTGTTGCCACGCGTCGCTATTGAATGTGGTTGAGCCCGAAGCTGTTTGTGTCTGCCTGTGCCGGGGTCTTATCAGCCGATCATGGCGCGGCAAAACGTCTGCCCGTCGGCACCTGAATATGCACCATTCGTTGCGCCGATGTGAGTTCAACGTCGAGGTAGGGCTCGCGCCATCTCGGACACACATTCGATCTGGCAAAAACAAAACAGGGCCAGACGAAGCACGTGTCGTCTGGCCCTGCGGCCTTGCATGATCATGCGGCCCCGGTTCAGGGCAGCTCGTCGATCTCGTCGGGATCCGGCTCTGGTGGCAACAAATCCTTGGCGCTAACACCGAGTCGCAGCGCGACGGCACTAGCGACATAAATTGACGAATAGGTGCCGACGATAATCCCGCAGATCAATGCGATTGAAAATGAGCGCACGGCTTCGCCACCGAGCACCAGCAAGGCTGTCAAAACCAGCAAGGTCGTCACCCCGGTAATGATGGTTCGCGCGAGCATTTGATTGATGGAACGATCAATGATGGTCTCGGAATCTTCACCGCGCACGGTCAGGAAGTTTTCGCGAATGCGATCGAACACAACGACCGTATCGTTCAACGAATAACCCACGACAGCCAGCACGGCCGCGATCACCGACGCATCAACCTGAAACTGGAACACCGCAAAAAAGCCTACCGTAATGATCACGTCATGCACGAGCGCGGCCACGGCACCCGCAGAGAAGCGCCACTGAAAGCGAAACATGATGTAGATGAAAATCATCACCAGAACGAAGATCATCGCAAGGCTGCCCGCCTCTGCCACTTCCGCGCCGATCTGCGGAAACACAACAGAGAAGCTGCGAGCCTCGACGTCTGGCGCAGTCTGGCGCAGCACATCGAGTAACAGCTCGCGCAGCTCGGTGCCATCTACCGTATCGTTGGGAGGGATGCGAATCATGATGTCGCGCTGCGTGCCAAAATAGATGACCTGGGCGTCATCGAAGCCGGCATCGGTAAGCTGCTGACGAACGGCCTCAACATCGACAGTCTGACTGTAACCTGCCTCGAGCTCGACGCCACCGGTAAATTCGATACCAAAGTTGAGCCCACGGACGGCAATCGCGACGATTGAGCCGATGAGCAGCACGAGCGAGAGGACCGCCGCGGCGCGACGGCGTGACATGAACTGGAAGTGTGTTTCTCTTGATAAAACGCGCATGATTACACCGGCAGCTTGTCGAGCTTGCGCCCGCCGTAAAGGAGATTAACGACCGCGCGCGTACCAACAATGGCAGTAAACATGGACGTCAGAATGCCGATCGCCAGGGTCACGGCAAAGCCCTTAACCGGGCCGGTGCCAAACATGAATAACACAAGCGCTGCGATGAACGTCGTGACGTTGGCATCGGCAATAGAAGAGAACGCCTTGTCGTAGCCTGCGCTGATGGCACCTTGCACCGTGTTTTTAGCATCCAACTCCTCGCGTATTCGCTCAAAGATCAGAACGTTGGCATCCACGGCCATACCGACGGTTAACACGATGCCCGCGATGCCTGGAAGCGTCAGCGACGCCTGAAGCAACGAGAGAAAACCCACAATCAAGAGCAGGTTGGTCAACAGTGCGAGATTTGCGATCACGCCAAACACGCGATAATACAGAACCATGAACACGACCACGGCCAGGAAACCAATCTGGATCGCCTTGAAACCGCGATCAATATTGTCCTGCCCGCGGCTTGGTCCAATCGTCTGCTCACCGACCTGAAACAGCGGCGCTGCCAACGCGCCGGCTTTCAGCAGCAGCGCAAGATCACGGGCCTCGTTACTGGTTACACCCGTAATCTGAAACTGGTTCGAAAATGTGCCGCGAATATTGGCGCGATTGATGATCTCAAAGTCGTTGACGGTGCGCTTTACCTCGGTGCCATTAACCTCAACGGTCTCCTGATTGCTCGTGATGAACAAAACGGCCATGGGCTTGTTGAGGTTCTGCTGCGTTGTCTTGAGCATGTTCGCGCCGCCGACCGCGTCGAGGCGAATGTTCACCGCAGGCTGGCCTTCGCTGAAGCCGGAGCTGGCATCAACGATCTGATCACCCGAGGCAATGACCTCGCGCTTTAGGCTCAGCGTCCCACCCTCGCGGTAGGGGTAGCTTTGTGCGCCCGGTGCATTGCCAGTTTGGTCGACAAGGCGGAACTGCAGTGTCGCGGTAGCACCAAGAATGCGCTTCGCCTCGGCCGGATCCTGAATACCCGGCAACTGCACAACGATGCGCTGCAAGCCCTGGCGCTGAATAACCGGCTCAGCCACGCCAAGCGCATCCACGCGGTTTCGCAGCGTCGTGATGTTCTGCTCCATCGCAAAATTTTGCCGTTCGCGAATCTGCAGCTCGGTCATGCGCACCCGGAACGAGCGGTCGTTAGCGCCATCGAGCAATTGCAACTGACCGTCAACATCCGACACGGCGCGACGTGCGGCGTCCAGATCTTCTGCCTCGCGCAGCTCTACCTGGATCGTATTGTCATTTAGACGCACGCGCCGCGTGATGCCTTCCTCACGCAGTGCGACGCCAATCTCATCGACATACACATTGAGTCGATTCTCGATGGCCGCTGCCAGATCGACCTCGAACAACAAGTAAACCCCGCCGCGCAGGTCCAGGCCCAAGCTCATCGGCTCTAGCCCCAGGGTGCGCAGCCATGCTGGCTGCAACGACGCCAGCGTCTTGGCAACGCTGACCTCATCGTCATCCAGGTCGCGCAGCGCTTCGAACGCGCCGGACTGCGTGTCGATGTCATCAAAGGTGTAGAACACACGGCCGTCGCGGATGAACTCACCGCTAGGCGCAAATCCCGCCGCATTAAGCACGCCGTCATAGCGCTTCAGAACGACCTCGTCCAGAGTATCGCCATCGGCGCCGGTGAGTTGTACAGCGGGTGCATTGCCGTAGAAGTTTGGCATTGCAGCAAGCACGCCAAAGACGACAACGGCGAGTACCAGCAGGTACTTCCAGGTAGGAAACTGATTCATGAAGTGGCCTCAGGCAGCGTCGAACGTACCTTTCGGCAAGACGGCGGTAATCGTCTGCCGCTGCACTTTCAGCGTGACGCTATCGGCAAATTGAACAGTGACAAACTGCTCGGATGTCTCGCGAACGATACCGATCAAACCGCCGGCCGTTAGCACCTCATCACCCGACTTAACCGCAGCCACCAGCTCACGATGCTCCTTCTGACGCTTTTGCTGCGGACGAATAAGCAAGAACCAGAACGCCGCAAACAAGATGATCATTGGCAGGAAAAAGCCCAGCGGGCTCGGTTCGGCGGCTGGCGCACCCTGTGCCCAGGCATTGCTGATCAGAAAGTCCATGTTGCACCTTTTTCAGTGTTGCTATACCCACGCCAGCCAGGCCGTCGCGGGCGTAATCTCTATAAAGTCGGGGCACGACCCGGCAATTCAAGGCCGGATTTGGCCGGCGCGTATTATGCCACAGTCGCGCGCTCGCACTCGGCAGAAGACAGATATTCCTGTGCGAACGTGTCGAAATCGCCAGCCTCGATGGCACTGCGGATCTTCTTCATTAGCTGTTGATAGTAATGCAGATTGTGCAGAGTCAGCAGCTGAGGGCCCAGCATCTCGTTGCACTTGTCCAGATGGCGCAGGTAAGCGCGCGAGAAATTCCGGCAGGTGTAACAGTCACAGGCCGGATCCAGAGGCCCCGTATCATCAGCAAATCGTGCGTTGCGTATCTTTAATGTACCCTCGGACGTAAACAGATAACCATTGCGGCCATGGCGTGTCGGCATGACGCAGTCAAACATGTCGACGCCACGTGCGACGGCTTTGACGATGTCAGCGGGTGTGCCGACGCCCATCAGGTAACGTGGTGCCGTAGCCGGCATGACAGGTTGCAACGCGTCCAGCACGAACAGGCGCTCAGCTTCGCTTTCGCCCACCGATAGACCGCCAATGGCGTAGCCATCGAACCCAATCTCTACCAACCCTTGCAGTGACTCATCGCGCAAGTCGTCGTACATGCCGCCTTGCACGATACCGAACAAGGCATCGCCGCGATTGGGTTCAGCCAACTTGAGCTGGTCGAATGCGTCCCTGCTCCGCCGGGCCCACCGCAGTGAGAGGCGCATCGAGTCTGCAGCGTCCTGATGGGTTGCCGGGTGTGGTGTGCACTCATCGAAAATCATCGAAATGTCAGCGCCAAGGTCATGCTGTACCTGCATCGAGCGCTCCGGTGTCAGCAAGATCTGATCCCCATTGACCGGCGATGCAAAGGTGACGCCTTCTTCAGACAGTTTGCGCAAGGCCGCGAGACTGAACACCTGAAACCCGCCCGAGTCAGTCAGAATCGGCCCATGCCAGTTCATGAAATCATGTAGGTCGCCGTGTTTTCGCACGATCTCAGTGCCGGGCCTCAGCATCAGGTGGAACGTGTTCCCAAGGAGGATTTCGGCACCGGTCGCGGCAACCTCGTCCGGGCGCATTGCCTTGACAGTGCCATAGGTGCCGACCGGCATGAAGGCAGGCGTCTGCACGGTGCCGCGCGCAAAAGTCAGCTGACCACGCCGTGCGGCGTCGCTCGTGTTGTGAAGATCAAAATTCATGATGAAGACCCATCTTCGTGGTCACGCATAAGCAGCATCGCATCACCATAGCTGAAGAAACGATAGTGTTCGCGCACAGCATGTTGATAGGCCGCCATGATCGGCTCGTAGCCAGCAAAGGCTGCGACCAACATCATCAGCGACGAACGTGGTAAGTGGAAATTGGTCAACAAGCCATCGGCAACCCGAAACTCATAACCCGGCCGTATAAACAAGCGGGTTTCGCCATGCATCGGCGACAACTCACCATTCGCGGCAGCGCTCTCCAGCGCTCGCAGTGACGTCGTGCCAACGCAGATCACACGCCCGCCCTGCGACTTTGTGCGCGTAATGCGCTCGCACAACGCGGCATCGACAACTAGCTGCTCGCTATGCAAGAGACCACTCGACAGCTCGGCATCGCTGAGCGGCTGAAACGTACCCGCCGCGACATGCAGTGTCACGAAATCCAGTCCGATGCCCGCCTGTTCCAGCGTCGCAAGGATCGCGCTATCGAAGTGCAGCCCCGCCGTTGGTGCCGCAACCGCACCAGGCTTGCTGGCGTAAACGGTTTGGTAGCGTTCCTGATCGCCGGGCTGATCCGCACGGTCAATGTACGGCGGCAGTGGTACGTGGCCGCCCGCTGCCAGCACGGCGTCAATGTCGCGGTCAAACTCCACGTTAAAGAAACGGCCGTCTCGGCTCAGAACTCGCGCTGTGGCGGCGACCTGCCCGTCATGGCCATCGATACTGATGTCTGCATTGGTCTTCGGCGCGTGGCTTGCACGAATCTGCGCAACCGCCGTGCGTTCATTCAAGACACGATCCAGCAGAACCTCGACGATACCGCCAGTTGACTTACGCCCGTGCAATCGAGCGGCAATAACCTTTGTATCGTTGAACACCAACAGATCCCCCCGGCGCAGCATCGAGGGCAGATCGATAAACCGATGATCGACAGGAACACCATCGCCGCCCATCGTGAGCAACCGGCTATCGGTTCGGCGCTCAGTGGGATGCCGCGCAATCAGCGTGTCCGGCAGCGTATAGTCGAAATCCTCTGGACCCATGCGCGCGCATACTACCAGAGCACCGCGCGCACCGATAAAAAAAGGCCTGGCCAGTATCTGACCAGACCTGGTGGTTGCGTGCGGTCCCAGTGGCTAGTTAACTGTCGACGCGGCCGGGAATTCGGGGACGGGTGGCGCTTGCACCGTGTTCTCACTGTGCCACTCCCAGACTCGATTAACCGGCGCCTTGCCGACGCGCTCTGGCACATCAATGTCCAGCGATCGCTTCTTGCGATTGCGCAGTACCTCGACCTCTAACTTCTCACCACTCTTATATGAGCGGAGAATGCGCATGGCATGTCCCACATCCTCAGGCGTCCGGTCGCCGATGCGTTTGATAACGTCGCCATCCTGGAATCCCAATGAGTCATCCGCGGGTGCACGCACCACAAGGATGCCGCTGTCAGTGCCAAAATATTCGCCGAGGCCAGGCGTCAGCTCGACCAACTCCATACTGCTCCATGCTGACCGCAAACTAATAAATTCAAAACGCGGCCCCTGTGCAGACAAAAAACGCTCATGGATCACTTGCTCATCGCCGTCAAACAGCTTGCCCTGTTGGCTCCGTAGCTCGAGCAACCGATCGTCATTGAGCACAGCCAATTGGCCAGGCTCACCCGAGAAGATTGCGAGCGCGTTGCCGACCGGCGAAAGAGATGATTCGTTCAACGTCACAAGCATCGACAAAGGCGCGTCGTCACGCAACACGTCCAGTAGGACGCTATCGCCGACCTTCTTTCCTTTCAGCGCATTCTTCATGATCGCCACGCTTTGTGATGCGGAGATTTCTCGCAGCGACTCGCCCTCAAAACCCACCAGTCTATCGCCGGCCTGGATGCCTGCATCAGCGGCGGCGCTACCGGGTGATACCGACATTACCTCAACACCTTCGCCTTCAAATGCACCGTTGGTCGTCGTCGTTGCCAAGGTCACGCCCAATCGCGGACCGGAGCGTGCCGACAACAGGTGCTCTGAACGACGAATAACATCAGGCGCCAAACCGCGACTCAGTCGTGCCACTTCGGCCGCCGCGGCCTGCAGCTTCTGCTCAGCTTCGCGCAGCTGCATTTCAGCTTGCTTGTCATCGTTCGCCCGCGCCTGGCCGGTCCCCAGCAGACTGCACGCAGCCAGCAGGGCAATGGCGATTAATCTATTGTTCATCGTATGCTCCGTTTTCCTAGCGACTCGTGCGTCGCGCGTTATAACCAGATGGGTGCGTCGCCGCTGTCACGCAGCGTCACCAACGTTGACATGAGGCCGATGCGCTCACGCCATAAAACTGCCTGACCCGATTGATCTGCCTGAACCTCCGGGCGATTCAGGTGCGCATCGATCAATGCCACGCGATCTTCTAGCGCCGTAATGGTGCTTGCGGTGCTGACACGCTGCACACGACCTTGCACCGGTATCGTCGACAGCACGCTCTCCAGATAGGCTGACTGCGCGCGAAGCGCCGCCAGCTCGCCGTCAACGTCCGGAGACGACACGGCAGCAAGCACCGGCTCGGCACTCGTCGGCGGGTCCATACGCGTTGCCAGTACAACACCAAGCACAGTCGCCAGCCCGACGCTGGCGGCCAGCGCCATTGTGCGACTCCAAAACCGCGATCTGCTGCGGTGTGCCGCCAGCGTTGAGAGTTTCTGCATCACCTGCGCAG